>CAZYBJ010000025.1:0-7676 GCA_964645325.1 uncultured Candidatus Saccharibacteria bacterium | reverse complement strand
TCATAACAGTATGCTCGTATTAACATATAATAGGCCCAATCATACTTTTTATCCATTGATTCTGCTCCTAGTTCAAAAGCAACCGTTTCTTGTGGATTATGAGGAAAAAATTTTAGTTTATTACCAAAATCTTTGAAAATAGCTTCGTCCCCAAAAAATCTTAAAGAAGCTTTCCAATCATCACTAGTTACAATAATTTCAAATTCTGATGAGAAATCATCCCAATCAGGGTGAAGAACTTTGAACGTGAGGGAGCCTGTTGTTAGATGAGTATTCACACGATCTGGGGTGTTTTAAAAAGGCTTTATTAATCCCAACCAAACTTCAAAAGCTCCCTGGCACACTCCGGACATGGTGTATGCAGTTTTGATAATTGAGTATTCGCAATATGACACACAGGGCAATATACGCCGTCGTCTGGAATTTCCATAGATTCTCTTAATTGTGAAAGCGAAGATGCTATCGAATAAATTTGATTAACATCAGCATCTTTAGATGGCAAACCAACAGATTCAGGATTTGGATGATTAGCATTCAAAGATAGTGTTTTTATCCAATCGTCGGGTTTTAAATGTAAGTTACCACCAAAATTCTCAGTTATATCTAATTGAGAATAGCCAATTGTTTCCGGTGGGACACTTATGTTGTTGTTTGTATCCAGTGATGACATGATTTAATAATAACTTACGCTAATACGACTGTCTATGGAATAGTAGATTTACGACAACAAACAAATTCGATACCCAATTCGTTCTTCTACAAGCAGCACGTATCTAACTTATACGGATGACAAAGAATTAAACGTGTATGTCATCTCATCAAAAACATAGGTTACGTATTTAGTTTCTGGAGAATGCTCTTCTGTACTTCTCATCATAATATAGATCTTTCCATCCGTATCATCATACCCGTACGCTTGATTGAAATAAGAATATTCTTTGCTAATTATATCTGCCACATCTGCAACTTTTTTACCCAAGAAATCGCGAACAATAAACTGCGGCTCGTCCTCATCTTCACCGTATATTATATCAAGAAGCCTGTCGTCGCCGATAAATGCAATTGGCGTATCGGTGGAATCAGGTGATGAATTTCCAATATTCTTATAGAGCGTATCAGTTTCATAATTATAGACACCCGCTGATGCGGATTCTTGACCTGTCGGATACCAAAAAGCTATCAGATGAGAAGCTGGCTTCATAAAAAGTATATCCACCACACCCGAGTCTGGCTGCACAAAAGTGTCGAGGAATGCAAAGAATGTATTCGATGCATTTACTCTTTCTAGAGAGATCTGTTCAGGCGGAACATTCGTTTCTACTGGACGATCCTGCATCAAAAACCAAGCAGAAGCAAATCCAACGCCCAGGGAAATAATTATTATGAGTGCGTTTTTCATACTTCAGAAATATATCACAGCAAGCGAGGTAGACAAGTTTTTTTGATTGATTCATAAGAATAGCCCATACTTTCTTATAAAGGAATTTAATATAAAATGATTTTTTTGAGTCTAGGACTCAAACTTCTTCCAAACACAAAAAGCTCTTATATTTTAAGAGCTTTTTGTGTTTCTCACTATTTTAGAGAAATGTACGTGTTTGTGTGATTTTCCGAGGGAACCTTAAAAATAAGGTGTCTCGGTCTATCTCACATGACTGTTGCCAGACTAGGATTCGAACCTAGATACCCAGGACCAAAACCTGGAGTCCTACCATTAGACGATCTGGCAAATAATTAACTTTTAACTACCGTTTAAAAAACTATTTTTTTACCTCTTCTCCCCTATTCTGGCTCAAAAACCTCATGAGTGCAAGTTCCAGTGGTAATTCCGGAATCGTTGCCTGTCGTGTCTGCAAAGAAACCCCTAATAATAAGGAAAGGAGCTCTGCATTCAAGTGTACGCCGGCTGGACCAATCATGGCTGAAACAAACTGCCATTCACCCTCTGAGAGCGACTCTGAGAGCTCTTTGCGCTTGTGCGTATTAAATCGTGCAAGCAAAATATTGCGCAACGTATGTAGTACGCGCGTGATAAATACCGGCATTTCTATTGACGAGGCACTGCACGCATACACCTGTTGCAATGCTGTTTCACTATCCCCTGTTGCAAGTGCTGTAATAAAATCATGAATCATGGCTGAGGATGGGGCGCCTGTTACACGCTCTACCTCACTATGGGCAAGTACGGTGTCAGTAGAAACACTTATGACTTTTTGTAAAATTCCTTGCGTATCGCGAAATGATCCGTCACCCAAAAGGGCAATAAGCTCCACAGATTCAGGGGCAATGGTAACTTTTTCTACCTGTGCGACATGTTCGATTACCTGCATGAGGGATTTCATGCTGGGCTTGCGCAAAGTAAACACCTGACAACGTGAAATAATCGTATCGGGTAATTTTTCTTTTTCTGTGGTCGCTAACATAAATATCACATGCGCTGGTGGCTCTTCCAATGTTTTAAGCAACGCATTGAATGCGTCCTTGGTGAGCATGTGTACCTCGTCAATGATGTAGACTTTATAGGGCGAGGTAAAGGGCAAGGTCTGTACCGCTTCACGGAGCGCGCGTACATCCTCTATCTTGCGATTACTTGCGCCGTCAATTTCATAGATATCTTCGGGACTACATCCTATTTCACGGGCAAAAATACGTGCGATGCTGGTTTTACCAATACCACGAGATCCGTAGAATAAATAGGCATGACCGAGTTCTTTTTTATTCAGTGCACCACGAAGTACGGATACCACATGATCCTGTCCGACAACCTCATCAAAGCTCCGTGGACGATATTTACGGTATAGAGCGATATATGATTTTTGAATGGCTTCGCTTTTTTCTACATCACGAGACATGGAGATAGTATAGCAGAAAGGAGCACATTGGTTAACTTTTTATATTGCCGCCCAATAACCTGTTCTCTTATCAAGATTAATATTTAAACCATCTTTATCAAGTTCACTTTTGATACGTTTAAGAGGAACTATCTTTTCTAAAGCTTCTTCCGATATGGGTTTTCCATCGTGATAATTATTAAGCAATGGAAGTATAGTCTTTCTATATTCTCTTTTTTTCATAATATCCTTTGTATTTAGTGCATCCTCAATAAGTGTTGTTAGTTTTTCTGTCTGAGCTTCTCTTACTTTTCCTTCCAAGTGTTCCTTTAGGCTTTCTTTATCTTTTATATCTCTAGAAAGCCCTTCTTCGCTTTGCAAACGCTCTATACCATGCTTAATATATTTAGGTTCCTCTTTGTACTTATTCAAAAATTCAAGCAGTTTAGAGTAATTTTCATTTCTATAGCTTCCTTCGTATCCACCTGCCCAAATAACTTTAGCTTTTTGCAGCTCTGCGTCATGTTTTTCGGGTTCGATATTTTTAATAAAATGTGTACCGTCCAAAACAAGTGTATTAGTCGCATTACTATCGACGCGCAGCTTAGCCTGTTCTATATTTAATTGAGCACTGTCTGCAACAGTCGTATTAGTATTAGTAAAATTCTTACCCATATTGCTTAAACCTTTTTTATAATTATCATGCGCATGTCTAACAGCTTCCCGAACTTGAGGTATGACATCAAATGTTATTGCACTTGCATCATAATCATTGGGATTTTCGGGGTCAGCTGGATTTGTACTCAACCATTTAGTGGGCAGGTACTTTTGTAAATCTGGATCAATGGCTTGAAATTTTGCATTAATATCATCAACTTCATTTTGAATCATACTCCTAGTGTTACGTTTTGCCTCTCGAAGATCTTCACTCACCTTTATTATTTCTTCGTCGGTGTGTGGTCTTTGCTCTAAACTATAAAGTAAACCCTCTAGTTTATGTATCTCAGAAAAAAATTTATTATGATTATATGCAAATTCTTTTAAGGATTCAACCAATGATTCGATATCTTTTTTATTTTTTTCATACTGTGTTTTATGCATTAAACTATCCGCCCCCATATGAGTTTCAGTAATATTTCCTGTTGTCTGCGCCTCCACACTCTCAGCAGTACCAGTAAGACCTGCAATAAGGGCAGCCCCGACAACAGCTTTCTTTACTCTTCCCAAAGACTTTTCAAATTCAAATGAAGACATATAAAATATAGCTACAATAGCTGTGTAAATTACTAATATTACTATTATACCATAAAAATAGAAAAGTACATAGTTTTGATGGGACGCCACGTATCCTATACTTAACCGCATATGAATCCATCACAAAAGGATATTGCCCTCTTTATAAACTACGTTCTTATTTTTATTATCATAATTTTATCAATCGCACTCTTTATACTCAAAAAAGTTGCTCGATCAACGCAACCAACCATACAAGAAAACCCTCCTACAGAAACAGAACCCCTTGCCAGAAATCCCCATGAATTTTTATTTTCATATGACGTGCCCGAGCATAACGTTGTTTTCGAGGTCTATGCAGACAGTGTCGTGCCCTATTTTTATAACACACAAACTAACGAAGGCGGCTCACGACAAGAATTATATTTCAACGAAGACATTGCCCAGATGCTGCGCGAATCCATACCTACAAGTAATGGATTTTTAGAAAGCTCTGTAGGTCCTATACTTTCCCGAGAAAATGTCCTCCTTTTTGAAGATGTTACCTTTGATGGGTGTCCTGATATCGGACTCCTTGCGGGGGTTGGATATAGTGGCGTTAATATGTACTACACGTACTATCGCTGTAGCCCCGTACTTGCACGAGATCTGGATGTTATGATCGCGCAGTATGAAGCCATTGAGGAACTTTCTTTTGTTTCCAATCCCACCACAGACACAAAAACACAAACGGTGTATAGCACCTATCGCGATGGGCCAGAATGGTTTGTCGAGGAGTGGAAAGTAGAGGTCGAGGAAAATGGTTATGAAAAGTTTATCTATACAGAGCCTTACTCTAAAAACGATACCGCGCAATAATTTCTTGCACTGCTGTATATGAATTGCCGTTTTCTATGAGTTCTGTACGGAGCTCTTTGGTTTCGGGAAAAATACTCAGATATGATTTAAAATGCTTTTTCATGAGGGCAAAGCTTTTTGTTGTACCCAAGATTTCTTCGTAAAGCTTTGTATGTTCTTGTAGTACTTCTAAAACTGTTGCTATGGGGAGATCTTCTTTCTTAACCCTTTCATTAAAAAGCCATGGATTCCCAAAAATTCCCCTACCAATCATCACACCATCGCAGCCGGTTTTTTGTACGCGCGCGTGTCCTTCTGCCAGAGAACTGACATCACCATTACCAATAATCAACACCTCTGGATTGAGATTATTCCGCATAGTAACGGCACGGGTAATCGCTGACCAGTCGGCGGGAACCTTGGACATTTCTTTGCGGGTACGCGCATGGAGGGTAATGACAGCAACGCCACTAGTGAGGAGCATAGGAAGCCAAGTATCCAGCTCGTCCGTGTTATAACCAATACGCGTTTTTACGGAAACAGGCAAATCTCCTGCTCCTAAAATAGTCGCCTGAATAATTTCTCTGGCACGTACTGGATCCTTTATCATGGCTGCGCCCGCACCCTGCTGACAGATTACGTCAGCGGGGCAACCCATATTAATATCAATACCATCATAACCTAGTTCGCGCGCAAAGGCAGCGGCACGACGCATACGTTCTGGATCGCGACTAAAAAACTGTGCGACAATGGGTCGCTCGGCATCAGTATAGATCAGATCTTTTAACAAGGGGTGATCCGTGCCGATGCCGTGGCGTAAGGCAATTTCCTCTAATGTATTTCTTGGCTGATCTGATATCCCAGGAACTAGGGGCCGTAAAAACAATCCATCGGCACTCACGAACTCTGTCCATGTAACATCTGGCTTGCCATATTTTGCAAAAATAGAACGGAACGCAGCGTCCGTCACATCTGCCATGGGCGCCATACACATACTCGGTCGGCTCAGTTTCTCCCAAAAACCCTTGTGTGATTGTATTGTTGGTGTATTAGTGTTCATTAAATTTAAAATAAAACTTATCAGGAAAACGCATATCCAAATACAGAAAATCAGTAGGGCGAGCACGCAACTCTGCCAAAAAGGGCCCCTTGTCCCGTGCCAATGCCAAGCGTTTAAAAACATCCTCAGCGCCATCCTGTGTCGTTAACTCAACCTTATCGAGTACTATTTGTGAACCGCTCGGCACTGCCTGATGAAATAGCTGGAGTACATCGATCGTGATATCCCGTTCAGTGATTTCTACTGACTCTATACTCCCCTCATAGTGCGCCTCAAAACCAGCATTAAAGGCGTGGAGCTGCTCTAATAATTCTGGTTCGAAAGGACGTGCGGGCAAACTTGTTGGTTTTGCGTCCAGTATAAATGTCGTATACACACCAGGAGAAAATGCCGGCGCCTCATCAAAAAGAATCCCCGCCCTATCCATATACCAGCATGGACCAAGATCCGTGTCTTTGATACATGCAATATATTCAGAATTTCGCTCGGTGAGACCATAATGAATTCCTTTCCAATTTTTTTTAATATCCAACGATGCAATACGCGGAAATGTCTCCAGCAAATCTTCTGTAATATTTTTCCTAGGAAAGAGGGGTGCATTATCACGACGAATAAAAAACAAGAGGCGCGATCTTTCTTGTAACTCATCAATAGCCAAGCGCAATTCCTCGTACTGAATGGTTTTGGGTATATCAACACTCACCTGCATATCGCTCCATGCAATACGATGGGACACCACAAGGGCGAGTATGTAGAGCACAATACAAAGCACCCCATACTGCATGAGTCCTGTGCGCCAACGACTTACCTTTTCCTTTTGAACTCTTTTCGAGACTTTTGATATTTTGTGTTCTTGCATAAACCAATTCCTCTACTGTACCGCAAAAAGTGGTTTTTTAAAAATAACGTCGTCTTCTATTGTTTCGATCTGCCTCCGGCAAACAACCAACAAATTCTGTGCCACAGTACAATTCTTATCACCCAAAAGTGATCTTCTGTTGCTTCGGTCTGCCTCCGGCAGACAACCATTCGATGTTGTGCCACAATACCATTGTATCGCCGAAAAGTGGCCACTAATAAATTAGAGTATGAATGCCACTTTTCGGCGATTTGATTTAGATCATACCAGAAAATCCAATGGTCGTTGAGCTTGCTCGCCCTCTCGTAGCTAGAGCGGAGCAAGGCCGAAACGACAGACGACTGAGACTTTTTAACTATTTACTTTTATAGGTAATTAGTGTATGGTATTTTTGAACTTTAATGCACTAAAAAAATGAAAGCAAAAAAATGGGGGCGCCACATAACCTATCTATGGTGGGGGACAATTGCGGTTGGCCTCATCATCGCAATTCTTTTTTGTTCAGGCTGCGGAGCTTGGACGTACAAGGACGCACACCGCGTCCAAATAGGGCTCGGTAACCCCTCATATTCGAGGGATGATTACCGCAACGACAAGCGTGGGGTCAAAAGATCTCACGCAGACCAAACAAAGACCGAGCATGCCCGCGGGGGCAAAACTCAGACCATCCAGCTTGGTGGTACCGTTCCAGCAAAATAGGCTGGACCACTACCATCAAAAAAGGCCTGTAGCGAAAACTACGAGCCTTTTCTTTTACCCAATTTTTATTTTATTTACTTTTTTCTACTTTTCTATCCAATCTTTTCTACTCCCCCTAAATATTTTTGAAGAACAGCGGGAACAGCAATACTGCCAT
>CAZYBJ010000024.1:0-7904 GCA_964645325.1 uncultured Candidatus Saccharibacteria bacterium | reverse complement strand
TATACGTGACAATCGTGGGGCTATACCCTTTACAGAAAAATATATAGAAATTTTAGATAAAGAACAGAAATTATTAAGAACGTTTCCAGAAAAATTAAAAGAACTCGACAAGTGTATTCCTGGGGCTGATTACGGTTATCTGGGGCGATTTAATGGTAAATTTATTGCAGAAACCGCACGACTATCTATAAAAGATGGTGATGGAAAATCTGCAAAATATGAACGGTATACCAACATGTCTCGTTTTATACAGGGGGCACAAAAGGAATTTATTGAAAGAAGTCCTGCCTTAATAAGTTTAAATCAACAAATTTCCATAAATCTTAATTATAATGTTGAAAAAATAAAAGAAATTCAAAGTGCTCTCCTTGAGGCAAATACCGTTTTGGCTAATTTAAATGAGTTTGAAAATAATTATAAAAACTCTTATGCAGATGTGCCAGAATCCACGGTGCGCGAAGGTATTGTTCGACTCCTACGTGCAGATAGAATTCCACAGGGGGAACGTATTGCCCGAGAAGAAGATAAATTAAAAGATATAGAATTTCGTTTAGCTAATATAGAAAAAGCAATTACTACATGTAAAGAAAATAATGCAAAACAAGAAAATGTCGCTAAAAGATTTGCGGACTTCGTCGGTATTTGGGCGTGCCCACAAAATGGTATTGTATCGAAAACTGCAGAAGGAGAAAGATTCTTAAACTATCTTAAGTCAGCTAATTCTTCGGATGTTTTAGTAACTAACCAGACGTTAAATAATAAGGCATATCTGTTCGGCGTTCCTTCAAAAGACATAGATGACACTATCGTGTTTGCCTCTGCTGATCCTCGAGCATTCACGGTAAAAACAATATCTGTTGGTTTGATTGAGCGCGCCGGACCAGGCTCTACCCTTAAACCAGGTGAGGTAAAATATAGAGTAACTGACGGAACGTTCTTGTCGCCAACAGATTATGCTTTCTATGAAAATGATTTTGTTTTCATAGATCGTAACAATGTTGTGCCGGTAAATACCTGGTCACAATATGAGGTAAGGCGCATGAATCATTGGATGGCAGCAACCAACGATTCCGGTGAGCCTAGTTGGCAACATGAATTTCTCAAATTAGATTGCAATGAATATTATCATGCGCCTGCCAGTGCCTACGTTCCGAGTGATTTGTATTAATTTTTATAGATAAATAGTATACTAGTTACCATGAAACGCCTGTTTACAAAAATAGTTCTCCTCTCGGTGATAGCCCTCTTCGTTTTTTCACCCATGGTAAATATTATCGGTATTCGCGGCATGGGTGTAACGGATGTATATGCAGAGGGAACTTCTGGATTAGATAAACAGGGTCTACCCAATCCGTGTGCCGCTGTTGGTGTATTTGACCTGCTCACAGGCGATGGGGGTGATATAGCTTGTAACATAGATGTTTTCTTTATTCGTGTTGTTTGGTACGGTGGAACAAGTGTAATTGCGGGTTTGGTGGGAGGTGCCTTTGATTTCTTTCTTTTTTATACTGGACAATCGACAACTTACTCCAAGGTAGACTTTATTTTAGTGGGTTGGGGAATTGTGCGCGATCTTTCTAATATTGTTCTAATTGCGGGACTGCTCTTCATCGCTATTAGTATGATGTTGAATAATAAATTAGGCGATTGGAAAAAAATGCTTACCAAGTTGATTATTGCGGCATTATTTATTAATTTCAGTTTATTTCTTACACAAATTATTGTAGACGCGTCTCACGTACTTGCCCGTGTTTTCTACAACGCGATTGTGGTTAATACTGATCGTACAGAAAAGGCGCGTTTCATGGGGCAAAAGTATTTAGCTCTTTCTGATATCTTGCTCAACCAGATGGATCCACAAAGATTGGTAAGTGGTGAGGTGAAGGATCAAAATAGTGATTCGAAGCTGTTTTACTTTACCGTGTACATTATTGGGGGATTGATTAACATTATGATGATTGGTGTTTTTACCAGTATATTGTTTCTGATGATTGGGCGAACCATACAGTTGATGTTTTCTATGATTTTGTCCCCCTTTGCTTTTGCGAGTAGCCTCCTTCCTCAACTAAAAGGACAAAAATATGTGAGTTGGGAAAAGTGGTTTGATGATTTATTGAAATCTGCTTTTATGTTGCCGGTGTTCATGTTTTTCATGTATTTGATAGCGCTTTTCATTAATTTGAGTGACGATGCCCGTGTTGCAACTGCGCTCGCATCTGATAATTTAACCGGGATAGAGCTTATTATAAATATTGTTATCCCAATACTTCTTATTCTGGGATTGGTATATGCAGCAAAAGATGCCGCCAAGGGTATGGCATCAAGTATCACCAGTAAGGTTGCGGGTGGCGTAGAAAGTGCAACTAAGTGGGCGCTGGGAAGTGCAGCAGCACTTGCTATTGGTGCGACTGCAGTTGCTACGGGTGGTGCAACATCGGCACTCGGATCTAGCCTTGCCAAGCGTGGTGCAGCTAAGATTGCTACCGGACGTGGGGCCTTGGCTGCGGCAGGAACTCCACAGGCACGCGCACGTGCAAAAGAAACAATTAATGCAGGTAAGCGACAACTTGCAAGAGGAAAGTGGATAGAAGAAAATGTAAAAAGCAATGCTACTGACATACGCAAATATGGGTTCAATGTTGCTGGTCAACGAGTTGATTTGGCTACGGCAGCAGATAAGATCCTTGGTATTAACATTGGTAAAGCAAGTTCCGATACCAGTACGAGGGCAAGTAGGTTAAAGGCGATACAAGAAAATTATATTAAGCGTACTCAAGAAAAAGTTGCAATAGGAACGGCGGATATTAAAGAAAGATATGAAGATAAAAAAGGCGAACAAGATAAGTTAAAAGATATAATTAAAAAGATGGATGAAAAATCTGAAAAAGAATTTAATAAATGGGTTGCAACACGTGAATCTGGCATTGCTTGGCTTAATTGGACCCCACAACAAATCGCTCGAGATAAGGCGCTTAAGAAAAAAAGTCTTAAAGCTGATTTATTAGACCCAACAGTCAGAACCAGTGAGACTATCATTGAAGATGAAGATGGTAATCAAATTACGAATACAGATTCGGGTGATATAGCTAAATACGGTTCAGTTAAAACATATGCACAAGTTTCTGATGAACTAACTGCTGTTAAAACAGAAATTAAGGACATTGGAAAAGAATTAGTTCAAGAAAGTAAGAATATTATCGAGGAAACTCTTAAGGGTATAGAAGGTGCGTTTCAGGGTCTCGGACCAGAGATGCGCGCAGTTCTGAGTGAGGGTATGATTCGTACAGGGAAATTTGGCGCATCGAACGCGATAAGTGATAAAGTTACTGGTCAGTCCGAGGAAGAGCTCGCCGCCATTAGAGATAAGCTCTACAAATCCTTAAAACTCTAAAATAAACTATATGTTACCCCTCAAAACACAAGAACTCATCAACGAGCAAATAGCCACACTTCCTGAATATATGCAGGAGGCCTTGAAGAATGTTGCGTGGCAATCAGAATTACAAAAGATTGCTGCAAAATATCGCCTAGATCTTGATATGGCAAATCGTTTTATAGTGGAAACCTCACTTCTATTGATTGGTGTCGGGAATGCTGTGCAGTACGGTCAAAACTTGATCACAGAAATGGGGTTAGATGAAACACTAGTCAAAAAGATGGCGCCAGAAATAGAAGAACGTGTATTTGCGCCATTGCAAAAATATGTGCTGGACAATAATCAGGCCGAAATACAAATGTTGCAAGAGCAGGTAGAAATTTTACAACAACTCGCAGAATCAGATGTGGATATATTTAATGACGAAGAGGATAGCGCGTTCGTTGATACAGAGAGTAATCTTGGTGAAAATACTATAGGCACTATTTCGAAAATACAAAGTGACCCTTATCACGAGCCAGTTGATCCGAATGATTTGGTAATGTAATTCTGAATTTTGATAAAAGTTATGCTATACTGTATCTGTTATGGCAATGCGTTTTGAAGTACCACAGTTTATCGATGTCAAAGATAAAATCTTTGGGCCTTTTACGTTTTCACAGTTTTTGTATATGGTGGGTGGTGGTGGCTTGGCATATATTGCTGTAAAGGCAATACCCACCTTTTTGAAGTATCCCATTGCATTAGCGTTGCTCTTGTTGGGACTTGCCTTGGCATTTTATAAAATAAACGGTAGACCTTTTTCGGTTGTTTTGCAAGCATTTTTTACCTACATTTTAAGTGCCAAGCTGTATTTGTGGCGTCAACGAAAACAACAAAGCCCAGAAGAGCTTGCTCAAAAATTGGCCACAGTAAAAAAACAAGAAATAAAAGAGCAGAAAATAGCGGTTGTTCCAGAGGCGCCAATAACACGTTCTCGTTTGAAAGATTTGGCGTGGAATTTGGATATTATGGATTCACGAACCAATCTCAGAAATTATGAGGAAAAAAAAGAAAAAGCAGTATAATAGATATTGTAGTTTATGCCCGCATCAGTTCAAGCACAACAATTTGTTCCTATAAAAGAAATTCGCGATGGTGTCGTCGTGTTAAAGAATGGCGGACTCCGCGGTGTGTTATTGGTAGGTGCCGTGAATCTTGCCCTGAAATCTGCTGACGAGCAAGAAGCAACGGTATTTCAGTTTCAGAACTTTCTTAATACCCTGGATTTTTCTACAGAAATTGTTATACAATCACGACGCCTCGATATCCGCCCCTATCTCCAAACACTGAACGAGCGGGTATTACAACAAAAAGAAGAGCTCCTCCGCATACAAACAAAAATGTATATAGAATATATTCGTTGGTTCGCAGAGGAATACGATATTATGCGTAAACACTTTTTTGTGGTGGTGCCCTATTCATCAGCTATTGGCGAATCACAAAAACGTAGTTTTATCGACAAGATATTTGGATCTATGAAATCAAAGAAAAAGAAAACCGCCGAAACCTTAACCGATCAGGCGTTTGAGGAAAAGCGGTCACAGTTGGAACAACGTCTACTGGTTGTAAAACAGGGACTGATGACCATGGGTTTGAAAGTTGACGTTTTGGATACAGAGGCTTTGATTGATATGTATTATTCGCTCTATAATCCAGGAGATACCCAAAAGGCGATAACGGGCGCCTTAAATAATCAAGAACCTGCATAATTATATGGGAATATTTTCTACACTATTTGGAAAAAAGAAAACCACAACAACCAATATGCCAGAGCATATGCGGGGAGATGTTGGTATACAGGAAACCTTGGTGCCGGAGGAAATTTATCAGGCAGCGACCTTTGAATTGCAAGATATTTTGGCACCCTCTGCGGTTGAGGTGAGTTCTAATTTAATGAAAATTGGCGATAAATATGCCAAGTCTTTTTTTGTAATCTCTTATCCGCGCTTTTTGACGGCAGGGTGGTTGTCTGAAATAGTAAACTTGCCCAATCTGTTTGATGTGGGTATTCATGTGCATCCCATTGCAACAGAAAAGGCACTGCGACAATTTCGAAAAAAAGTAGCCGAAGTGGAAAGTCAAATTCGTGCCCAACAAGAACGTGGTATGGTGCGCGATCCAAAACTCGATAGTGCGTTCAGCGACCTCGAACGTTTGCGTGACCAGTTGCAACAATCAGAAGAGCGCATGTTCAGCGTAGGACTCTACTTGACCGTATATGCTCAATCAGAAGAAGAGCTTTTCAGAACAGAAAATGAAATACGCTCTATCATGGAATCTCGCCTCGTGTATATCAAGCCCGCCCTCTTTCAGCAGCAACAGGCCTTCATGTCTACCTCGCCCTTGGGTGATGATCAAATGCTAATAGATTTGGATATGAACTCGGGACCTCTTTCTTCATTTTTCCCCTTTATTTCATCTGATCTTACTGACGATAAAGGTATTCTGTATGGTATAAACAGACATAATAACGGGTTGATTATTTTTGATCGGTATTCGCTCCCTAACTATAATTCAGTTGTCTTTGCAAGTTCGGGTGCGGGTAAGTCCTATGCAACCAAGCTAGAAATCTTGCGCACCATGATGTTTGATACCGAGGTAATTGTTATTGACCCCGAGCGCGAATATGAATATCTCGCCGAGGCGGTTGGTGGGCGTTATTTTAATATTTCGCTTTCTTCAGAACACCACATTAATCCTTTTGATCTGCCAATTCCACAAATAGACGAGGATCCAGCGGATGTACTGCGCTCTAATATTATTCACCTTGTCGGGTTATTCCGTATTATTTTGGGCGGACTCAGTCCCGAAGAAGACGCTATTGTCGATCGCGCTATTAATGAAACGTATGCCTTAAAAGATATAACCCCACAGTCTGACTTTTCAAAAATAGAACCACCATTGATGTCTGATTTTGAAATGGTGCTGTCCAGTATCGAGGGTAGTGAATCATTGCTCCAGCGTTTAACCAAATATACGGTGGGTACGTGGGCTGGGTTTATTAATCAGCCGAGTAATGTAGACATTAATAAAAAGCTTGTAGTATTTTCTATTCGCGATATGGAGGACGAATTAAAACCTGCGGCTATGTATATTATTACGCACTTTATTTGGAATGCCGTCCGTAAAAATTTGCGCAAGCGTTTATTGGTAGTAGATGAGGCGTGGTGGATGATGAAATCAGACGACACAGCTTCGTTTTTGTTTAGTATTGCCAAGCGTGGGCGTAAATATTTCTTGGGACTTTCAACAATTACTCAGGATGTGAATGATTTTTTGAAATCAAAATACGGTGCGCCTATTATTACTAACTCTTCTTTGCAGTTACTTCTCAAACAATCACCGAGCTCTATTGATGAACTTCAAAAGACGTTTAACCTTACCAATGAAGAAAAGTATCTACTTATAGAATCAAATGTAGGAGAGGGTATTTTCTTTGCTGGGCGTCAGCGTGCTGCGATCAAAATTATTGCTTCTCATACTGAAGATCAGATTATTACCACCGACCCACAACAACTCCTGCGCGTACAGAAGGCCAAACAAGAGTTCGCAGAGGCTCAAATGGAAGGTGGTGATATGGCAAATTAAGAGTAGTAGTGGATAGATTTTGTTGCTATACTAAGCTTTATGAAACAGTTAGGATTCAAATATCTTTTTGTGTGGGCAATGGTTCTTGTAAGTTCGCTATGCGCGCCCAATATTCTCTATGCACAGCAGGAAATTGTACCCCAAGATATTGGTATACAGGTTACCCCCAATAATCCAGCACCCCTAGAAGAGGTGGAGCTCCGATTAGAAAGTTTTAGCACCAATATACATACAGCATATATTTCGTGGTTTATAAATGCTAAACAAGTGCAGGCGGGCGTTGGCATGAGTTCATATTCGTTTACTATGGGTCCGTCTGGATCGGTATATGATATTGAGGTGCGAATCAGAACGAGTCTTTTAAATGAAATTAGCAAACGCATGCGTCTCAGCCCTTTGGACATCGATTTACTCTGGGAAACGACCGATGTATATACACCTCCTTTTTATCGGGGCAAGGCATTACCCAGCTCAGAATCAACAGTACGGGTCGTTGCTACACCTCATAATATTGCAGTAACACCTCAGCGCTTCGTATATTCATGGAAATACAATGGTGCGACTGATCAAAAAGCATCAGGATTTCAAAAAAAAGACTTTCTTGTAAAAAATGATTTTTTCAGTAGTCGTTTCGTTGTTGATGTAGATGTACAATCGCAAGATGGACGCTATTCGGCAAGTAAATCATTGATTATACCGCGATTTGAGCCACAGATACTTTTTGAATTAAAAGAATTTGGTAGCGTTTCTCGCTATCCAGAAAAAAATACACCAATAATTTTGGGAGATGGGGCAAGTAGTTTGATTGCTCATCCGCTCTTCTTTTCGACACGTGATGGTGAGGCAGGTATGAATATACAGTGGAATATTGCAGGAAGTCCATATTTCGTGGAAGAAG
>CAZYBJ010000023.1:0-8047 GCA_964645325.1 uncultured Candidatus Saccharibacteria bacterium | reverse complement strand
CCCCTTCTCCTATACCTACTGTTAAGTCATTTACTTTACAAAAACCACAACAAGAAATTTCATTAAAATAATGGTAAGATATATCTATGAACAACACCTATAACTGGTATGCAACGTTAATCAGACCGACATGGGCGCCGCCAAGTTGGCTTTTTGGGCCAGTGTGGATGGTGCTGTACGCTCTTATTGCTGTTTCTTTTGGCACAGTATTTTACAAGGCATTTACGAAACAGATTCCATGGATCGTGGCATTGCCATTTGCGCTTAACCTGCTTTTTAACGTTGCTTTTACGCCACTACAATTTGGACTCAAACACAATCTCCTTGCATCCATAGACATACTCCTCGTCCTCGGTACCCTCATCTGGGCGCTCTGTGCACTATGGTATGCATCGCCCGAGCTCCGCTGGGTAGTGTACGTTAACATTCCGTATTTGCTTTGGGTGACATTTGCGACTTGTTTGCAAATAACTATTACGTATCTCAACAGATAAAAGTCTGAGGGTAGAAGGCCGTAGTTTTTAAACAGCTATTAAAATATATGCTATTATTTCAGTATGCATAATTTTATTTCAGATTTACCAACGTACCTGCAATCAGGGGGCATTCCCTATGAAGTGCTGATACTGATTGCTGGGTATTTAGAGGGCTTGCCGGTAATTGGATCGCTCGTTCCAGGAGGAACCTTGGCGTTAATTATTGGCACGTACATACAGGCAGGAACCGTCAGTTTTTTCTGGTCAGTACTTGGCCTCAGTATGGGAAGTTTTCTGGGCGACCTTACGGGATATATGCTTGGGCGTTGGGCAAAGAAATCAAAATTTGTACAACGATTAATTGCAAAAGAACGGGTACAAACAGGATTAGAATTTTTTGAAAAGAGACTTTTCATTGTTCTCGTACTGGGTCGTTTGGTGCCGGTGATTAGGAGCGCGCCATCGATTATTGCGGGGGCTCACGGTATACGCCTGTCGAAATACTTGACCTATAATGCACTAGGATCAGTGCTCTGGTCGGTTGCAGGTATCGGGCTAGGAATGGTTACGGGAAAGTTAGTGGGTAAGTACGCAATACCAGTAATCGTTATAGCCACACTTATTGTAGTCAGCTATATCTTTGTACGAGAAAGAGGTAAAAAGCAAATAACTCATAAAAATTAAAGATTAAAAATTAATGTACTAGAAAAATATATGACTCATGATATACCAAAAGACGAGGAAGAGTTTAAGAACAAGCTAACACCCAAACAATATGAAGTTCTGAGAGAAAAGGGAACAGAGGCTCCTTTTTCTGGGAAAGGTATTCATCCAGACAAAGATGGTTTCTATAACTGCGCGGCTTGCGGTAATCCACTTTTTGCAGCAGAGGCAAAATTTGATTCTGGTACCGGATGGCCAAGTTTTGACGAGGCACTCCCTGGGGCTGTAAAAAATATTGAAGACTCTTCACATGGTATGAAAAGAGTTGAAACAGTTTGTGCTGTATGTAATTCACACTTGGGTCATGTTTTTAACGATGGCCCAACCTCAACAGGTAAAAGATATTGTATGAATTCAGTTTGTTTTGAAGATGTTAATAAATAATTTTAAAATAATAAACAGTTGTTTTTGGGATGTAAAAATCTTACGAGGATTTAGATCTGGGTTAATTTTTCAATTCGTTCTAAGATTTTTAAAGTAGGTATTTCCGAAATAGTCCCCTTTCTTTTTCCGGAAGGTTCTAGTGCCAATAATTCAATAATAAATAAAACTCCTTTTTTGTAAGCCATGTTAAATTCTATTGATGTATACTCTTCTGAAATTTCTAACACGTCTTCTATAAAAATTCTCATATCAACAAAACTCATTTGATTGTTATCAAACCAAGTAATCAAGTCCTCTTCTTTTCCAAAGGCAATAAACAGCGAGCCAATGCCATACTTTTGCTTAAAAGACTCTTCTTTCGCGCTGACTGATTCAGTGGTGTATAGAGTATGTTCTGGGTCATGGTTCATAATGTTTTTAAGATAAACAAAGTATATAGTGTAAAGATACGTTACGCTAGGAGTGCGATGAGTGTAAAGCTAATAGGTAAAGTTACATTTACAACATATATATGATAATATAATCATATGTTCATAAAAACATACCTTATCGCCCTTGCAGTATTTTTTGCCATAGATATGACATGGCTAGGCTTTATAGCAAAAGATTTCTATCGCAATCAAATTGGTTTTTTGATGAAAAGCAATATTAATTGGGTAGCCGCAATTATTTTTTACCTGTTGTTTATTGTTGGACTAGTGCTGTTTGTTATTATGCCTGCAATTGAAAGGGGATCGTGGGTACATGCGGTATTGTTTGGGGCACTTTTTGGAATTATTACGTATGCTACGTATGATCTGACTAATCTTGCCACATTGAAGGATTGGCCACTGTTGGTTACGTTGGTTGATTTGGTCTGGGGCGCGGTATTGGCCAGTGCAGTTTCTGTAGGTACTTATTTTATCATAACCAAAATTTGGTGATTAAGGATTTTGATGATATTGCTTTGATTATTTTAAAGTTGGTTAAGTAAATTTTTATGAAAAAAGCACTCCTTATTATTGATTATCAAAATGATCTGGTACATCCAGAAGGTAGGGTTGCCCAGAAAATAGAAGGGGGAAATGCTCGCCTAGAAAAGGCACAAGCTCTCGCGCCTCGTATTCACAAACTATCGACTCATGCATAGCTAAGGGCTATGTTATTGTTTCTATACAAAGTGACTACGGCCTCGATAATTATACAGGCTATTGGAAGGAAAAGAGGGCAGAGAAATTATATGCAAATACTGCTCTGGCTGGTTCATGGGGACATGGTGTATATGAGATAGTAGTACCCGTAGATACTATTAGCATTACTAAACATTACTTTGATGGATTTTATGAAACAAATCTTCATGAAGAATTACAGAAACACAATGTCGACGAGGTGTATCTCTGCGGCGTGAATACCGATGTGTGTGTTACGCATACAGCTATTGGCGCTGCGTGGCGTGGATATAAAACCCATTTAATAGAAGACCTTACTGAAACTATTTCCCAGAATAAAACACAAGCGATTGAATATCTGGCGAGTATTGTTGGAGTTGATGGAGTACAAAGTAAAGATTTGGCTTCATGATAGTCATCGTACATATTTAATTTTTTAATTGGAATATGTACTTACAAAGAATATTGATTATTATAAGTCGACTCACTACTTGCTCATTTTTAATATATAATAAGTTGTATAGTATAAATTATTCAGCTTTTATTTTTTCATATGCATGAACTCTATTGGTTAGATATTGTGGGGCTTTTTATTTTTTTAGCTGGTTTTATCATTGGATTGGGCGCAGTAACAGTTATAGATATTCACGGTTTTTTGGGAAGAAAGTCATCATACTGGACCGAGGCAACTACACGCACGCACAAGGTTACGAAGCCCCTTATCTGGGTTGGTATTACTCTTGCTGTTATTGGAGGTTTGATTTTGTATCGTTATGAAAGTTTTTCTGGCATTCCCCTTATTCACGCTATGAGTGCGGTAGTGCTTATTGTGAATGGTTTTTTTCTTTCTTTTAGCGTGAGTCCGTTTTTATTACAGCGCGAGCGAGAAGGACGATCGGGCGAATTACTGCCAATGTCTTGGCAAAGAAAGATTATCGCAGGTTTGATTATCTCGGATATTGGATGGTGGGGAGGACTTTTGTTGTTGGTATGCTACCTTTTGCAAAGATAAACGATAAGCGTGTAATTCGATTTTTTGAGACACATAGAAATAGATATTTTTTGATAAAAAAATGTTCCCTATCTGCGTGATGTTATAAGGAAAAAGATCCAACCGCATCCTTATACATGGCTCGTGTGGTCGCTGGTTTCGTGCATTACTTTTTTTGGACAAGTATCCAAGGGGCTGGTGTCGGCGCAATTCCCACAGGTGTTGCAGAGATTTTTACGCTACTTATTTTCTTTTTTTCACTCCGCTATGGATTTAAACAAATTAGAAAAATAGATACATATTTTCTCATAGTCGCCATGCTTGGTCTTATCCCGTGGTTACTTACCCACGATGCAACAATATCAGTTATTATTGTAGTCGGTATTGATTTGGTTGCCTTTGTCCCAACATTGCGTAAAACAGCGCAACATCCAGAATCAGAAACATGGTTACTCTATGGTATGAATGTTATGCGCCATGTCCTTACCTTGTTTTCTCTCCAAACATATAATATTGCAACAACACTTCACTCTCTAGCGATGATTATTACTAATACTGCAATGACGATTATTATATGGGGAGGTAATAAAAAGAAAGAGATATAAGTCAGTTATACTAAAACCTTTGAACTTGTCCCTTAACAAAGATATACTGCTCAGTATGAAAAAAGCAACTGTTGCAAAAAGTGCAACAGTTCAAATTGAGTCTTGTAGAATCTACTAAAACCTTTGAACTTCTACCATAATAAAGATATACTGGGATGTATGAAAAAGAAGGAGAAAAAAGTAGTACAAAAAAATATGGTGATATATCAGGCAAAAAATGGAGCCATTGAGCTTCGAGGTGATTTTAAGCATGAAAATATTTGGGCAACTCAAGCACAGATAGCTGATGTTTTTGGTAGTGAGCGCTCTGTTGTAACAAAACATATTAAGAATATTCTAAAAGATAAGGAATTAGATGAAAAAGGCAATGTGCAAAAAATGCACATTGCAAATTCAGATAAGCCCGTATTCTTATATTCTCTAGATGTTATTTTATCTGTTGGATACAGGACAAATTCAAGATTAGCGATTGAATTTCGTAAGTGGGCAACCAAGACTTTACGCGAGCATATCACTAAAGGATACACCATTAACCGCAAACGCATTGCTCAGAATTATGATGCATTTATGAAATCGGTGCATGATCTTCAGGCGCTCTTGCCAGAAAATGTTCTCCTTGATCCGCGAGCAATTCTTGAACTTATCAAGGAATTTTCGAGCACGTGGATATCTCTTGATGCGTATGATAAGGAAGCTCTCAAACTGATTGGTTCAACTAAAAAGTCTATTAAATTAGACGGGGAAGAATTAATGCGGGAGATTTTGAATTTACGATCAGCGCTGTTGAAGAGTGGGGAAGCAACAGATCTTTTTGCACAAGAAAAAGTTCAGGGCTCTATAGAGGGCATCGTAGGTAATGTCATGCAATCATTTGGTGGCAAGTCAGTATATGCAACTGTTGAAGAAAAGGCGGCGCACCTCTTGTATTTCATGGTAAAGAATCATCCTTTTATAGATGGAAACAAACGCTCTGGTGCCTTTGCTTTTCTATGGTTTTTGCGAAAGGGAAAAGTAAAGGGATTTCAAAATATAAATCCACATGCGCTCACGGCGTTAACGCTTTTGATTGCGGAAAGTAATCCCAACAAAAAAGATCAAATGGTTGCCTTGGTAACACAGATGTTGAAGTAAAAATACACTACTTCTTCTTAGTTTTTAGAGTATAATACTCTTTATATTAGCCCTCATATACGTTTTATAATTTATGACACTTCCAATTATACTAATTACTGCATTCTTTTTTCTGGTCCTTATTTCTATACGCCAAATTAATCAATACGAGCGTGGCATTAAATTCATGTTTGGTAAATTTTACACCGTCATGCAACCAGGGTGGCGCATTGTGTGGCCCATTGTTCAGTCCTATCAAAAAATAGATATTCGCACCAAGGCAGTAGACGTGCCCGATCAGAATGCTATTACGAAGGATAACGTGCCGGTAAATGTAAACGCGGTTATTTATTACAAAGTATCTGATGTTGAAAAGGCGACCCTTGAAATAGAAAACTTTAAATTTGCGATTATGCAGTATGCGCAGACAACGATGCGTAATGTGGTGGGTGAGGTGACCTTGGACGAGCTTCTCGCCAGTCGTGATCGCGTTGCAGATCGTATCGAGCAGTTAGTGGAAGAGACGTCTGCGTCATGGGGCATTGATGTATCGGGTGTGGAATTAAAGGATGTAAAACTTCCCGAGACTATGGAGCGCACGATTGCCAAGCAGGCTGAGGCGGAACGCGAAAAACGTGCGGTGATTATTACGTCTGAGGGTGAGCTTGCTGCGTCACAAAATATGGCACAGGCTGCGCAGACGTTGTCGGCGGTTCCAGGGGCACTTCACCTACGCACATTGCAATCTATTAACGATCTGTCTTCAGATCAATCGAATACCGTAGTGTTTACCATTCCTCTTGAAATTATGCAGGCATTTACGGGGTTTATGAAAGGGGTGGGTAAGGAGTAGTAAATAATAAGAGGATAAGAAAAAATGCAATACCTCTACCATGGATCGACAACTCAACATATTAAAAAACTTGAACCGCGGAAGCGTTATACTCCGGCGGGGAAGATTGAGTATTCTGCAATTTATGCAACGCCGGTGCCAGGATTTGCTGCGGCGCACGCTTTTCCTTGGTCAAGTGATGAGGGAATAAGTCTTGATGTCTCTGAAAAAGATGGCGTTGAGTTGTTCGTTCCTAAAAAGTTACAAGAAAGATTACAGGTTCCCATTTCTATTTATAAAATATCAGCCGAGGGTTTTGAACATACAAAAGAAGAGGAGAGTGGATATACGTGGCACATAACAACACCAGTAGAAGTTATAGAAGAAATACAGTATTCATCTGTTGAGATGGCTCTCCGTGAACTTGGTACGAGGGTGGAGTATAGAGAAAGTAATTAGATGAAGTTTAAACTTTTTTAGTATATAATTTAATTTGAGATTCCAACATAATGTATTATCAAAATAATTTTAAAACGATATGAATTTTGAGAGTTTTCTATCAAACAAGAGCCCAAAACCCAAGTACGAGATTGAGGACGAACATGAAAAAAAAGAAGAAGAACTTTTTAAAGATTTTTTAAGCAAAGTACGCGCCATCAAAATCCCAGAATATGAGGAAGGCGAAAAAGAATATGTGTCATTGACAGAAATGCATCGAGTTTGCAAGGAAATATTTGGCAAAGATGCAATCCCCTATAGAACTCTTGTAACTCGAGTTATAAATTTTGCAAAGAAACAAAAAGATTCTTTTTTGGGCGATGTTTTTGTTGATGAAGGTGCAAAAAAGGGTGAAGCCAAATATTTTATCAATCGTAAAAATACAAAGTTAATAAAAACGTTTTTTACTAATAAATCTGTTTCTGGTATTTCGGATATCAAAGCTTCAATTAGGGGTTTGGAGCTCGAGGCTGATTTTCTTGATGGTTTTGATTAAGAACACATGAAAAAATCTACCGACTTTCATGATTTCGTTGTATATGATCTCTTGGGGAGATTGGGAAATATTACCTCAAAGCCTATGATGAGTGGCTGGTGTGTGTATGCGAACGAGATTCCTTTTGCGGCAATTATTGGAAATAATCTGTATCTTAAAACAAAAAATCCTGATGTTATTGCAGAATTAGAAAAGCATGGCTCACACAAATTTTCTTATGAAAAGAAAGATCGAAAAATAATTTCTATGAATTATTGGTTGGTACCAGAAGAGAAACTTGATGATACTGATTTTATACTCGAGCTGAGCGAAAAAGTTATTGATGAGCATGCAAGATAATTCTTTGATATAATACCGTACATGAAAAACGCGATACTTATACATGGCTGTTGTGATAGGGCTGAATTTGATGACGCTCAGTATCCATCCGCTTCAAATAGTCATTGGTTTCCGTGGCTACAAAAACAACTGCTGAAGAAAGGAATAATGACGCAGACGCCGGAAATGCCTCACCCGTATAATCCTGAATATCAAGAGTGGTGTAAAATATTTAATCAATTTGAGATCAATCACGAGACGACGCTCGTTGGTCACAGTTGTGGTGCAGGATTTCTTATGCGCTGGTTGTTAGATAATGAAATTTTGATAGATAAGCTTATTTTGGTTGCGCCATGGCTTGATCCTATAAAAAGTGGAAAAGGTTTTCTCAATTTTGAAATAAACAGCACACTTGCTAATAAAGTAAAAGAAATTCATATTTTTTATTCATCAGATGATCATGTGC
>CAZYBJ010000022.1:514-8190 GCA_964645325.1 uncultured Candidatus Saccharibacteria bacterium | reverse complement strand
CCTTAACCTGTGTAATAGGCCCAGTGTTTAAAAAGGGTGAGCGATTCCCTGCGGGTGGGTTTTGTGTTGGTCCGCCAAGGGTTGCAAATGCATAACTCGCGATGAAGACACCGAGGACAATAACCAAGGTGATAAAGAATTTTTTCATTATTTGTGTGATATTTTGCATAAGATATTTAGGAGATAAGAGCTATAATAACGGATTAACAGCGAACCAATTGACCAGATTGGGTGGCGCATATTGGGCCAGTGCCGAGACTTGAGCTACTGAGTTTTTCAATTTGAATATTTGAAGGACTGAATTGATTTGTAGTTGATACAGAACCAGGATCTGAAACAATCAAATTTCCTCCAGCTATATCAAGATTGTAAGAATCACTCAAAAGTCCAATTCTTGTATAGCCATTTATTATAAAAGGATTATTTAAAATACTCATTCCATTGGCAAACATTGATGAACCTTGAACTTCGAATTTTGTCCCACTCAGGAAAATTGGCACGAGGATTCCAAGGGCACCAGTGCGTACTTGGGCTTCATTACCTACATAAATAGGTGTAGTTACCGTTGTTCCCCCACTAATAGGTAATTGTGGTGCGGCAAATGATGTTTGCGTTGCCAATACCGCAAACCCAGCACCAAGGACGAGGAGTGTAGCGATGCGTGTAAAAAATGCTTTATAATTCATAAATATACAGTAAATAGTTAGCGAGTAATAAACTAGTTTTTCTTTCCTTGCAACATGTCTAGGGCAGCTTGTTCTTGTTCTGGTGTTGCTACGGTGCCCTCTGTTGTGGTTATGCTGTCGATGATTTTTTGTTGATCTTCTGCGCTGATGTCTGGTGTTGATTCCTCTAGAAATTGTGCAATTTCTGCGTCACGCTGGGCATTGTCTTGATTTCGTGTGCCATTGCCGAGTAGTACAACAACAATAATCAGTAAAATAAATAATACCACAGAAGTGGCAATAATTTTGTTTAATACGTTAGGTTTTTTTTGTGATGTTTCAGACATAGAAAATAATAAAAAGACTAGAATTAATAATGGTTTTTTCTGTAATTACTATTTTACAATAAATCTGCTGTTTTAAAAAGATTGCTCTTGATATTTATACACATGTGTGTGGAAAACATGTATGGAAACTTTGTAAAAGAAGCGTAGAATTAGTTGTGGAATAGTCCATCTACCCCACTTCGGGATTAGTAAGACGTTCAATACTCATTAAAAAGTGAATATGAAAAAGCTCATGTCTCTTGTTTTTTTGATGTTGGGCGTGCTTATTGCGCGGTCCCAAGGCTTCACGTTTTCTAATGCCACTCCAGTTATGGGCGGTCTAGAAATCAAAAAAATGGACGGAAATTACGTCTTTGCGACCGGGGGTGTTTATTACCTTGGTTCGCTTCTTGTAAATTCTCCCCCGTTTTGTGTTGGGGGGGCGGTAATTAATGACAAGATTTTGGCAATCACCAGTGATGGTGGGGCCCATATCTTTCTGAACAATGTCTGGGAAGAGATTCCTAACATTGTTGGCGCAAAACAAGTTATTGCCAGTACCAGTAATGGTTTTCGGGTGTATACAGCTTCCGGAAAGGTCTATTATGGCCCAACAATGAGTTTTTCCCCGCCCTCATCTTCTGCGTTTGTTGAAATCGCAGAAGACTCAATTAATGAAGCGATATTTCCTTTCCAAGGAGTTCAAGATCTTGGAAATGATAAGTCGCTGAGTTTTTACGGGGGCGCGTGCCGAGAGATTGTTGTTGGTGATTTTGGTGGTTCGCCATCAATGACATCAATAACAACTGGGCAATACCATGATGCTATTGACGCCGTTGATAGGGGTTTTAGAGTTGGAACGGCAAATTACGTTGCTACCACAAGACCCTTTGGGACGAGCAATATGGCAAATCGTCTTATTGCTATTGATCGGTTTGGAAATCAGGAAATGATTATCCAACTTAATCATGGTGTTAAAATAGCCACCGTTGACACATCAAGGGTCGTGTTTGCTGCAGGAACACATGTAACAATCACTATTCCTGGTATGACCACCATTGCTGACGAAGGCATGGACGTGTCAATCTTTAACAAATCAACTAATGCATTGGAAAATGTCTTCGATATCGACAATGCAGGAGTTGGTGATGTTGAGATTAATCAGGACACCTTGCGTGTTGCCATCAACCCCAATGTTGATGGCGCATGGATTGTTCTCCAAAGCGGAACCATTCTTGGTCCGTTTTATGAGCCAACAATTCTGAGCCTTACCCCCTCCACCACCACAAGTGTGGATGTGGAGAGGGAGCAAAATGCATTCTCTATTGCCTACAACGGGACCAATCCCGTTGCAAAGGCCACCAAAAGAGGCGTAATCACCATAAGTAATCTTGTTGGTCAGAAGCTGAAAAGCTTCGAGATCAATGAGGGTGACACACCTCTTGAACTCCAAAAAGGTACCTATCTAGCCACATTCCACGGCGAAGATGGTACCGTCGCCACCCAAAAGGTGGTGAAAAACTAAAAGTGCGGCCTATGGGCCATGCACGAGACCCCCCGCCTTTTTTGGTTCGGGGGGTTTTCTTTTACCCAATTTTTAAACAAAACCCCGAAACCATTTTCACCAGATCCCTTTACCTTTAAATACGAAGATTAGATAAGTTAACGAAAATGGTTTGTACGAGCCCCAATGTTTTTTGTAAATAACCTTACAATAGAGTACAATTATTATAATTATGTTAGAAATTACTACAACAATCTCAAAAAAATTAGAAATATTGGCAGATACCTATGCCCTCGATTTAATTGTGCTCTTTGGTTCGCAAGCAACAGGGAAAACTCACGCGCAGAGCGATGTTGATGTGGCAATATATAGATCAAATAACCCCTGTTTACTGGAAGATCTTTGGCGTATTGGCGAAGAGATGAAGCCGATTTTCCAAAATCCAGATATTGAGGTTATTGATATTGCTACTGCTCCGCCAATTTTATTACGCGATGTTTTTGATGTCGGTGTATGTCTCTATGAGAAAAGACTAGGAACCTTTTCTCTGCAACGTATGCGCGCACGCAGAATGTATAGAGAATCAGCGCCCTTGCGCCGATTGCGTGATCAGAAATTACAAGAATTTCTCGTTACACACATAGTATGAGTAAGGAATCCATACAACAAAAGTTAAAAATAGTTCGAGAGTCTATTATTGAATTAGAACCCATTTTGCAGCTTTCCTCACAAGAAATTGTTGTAGATCCATTGCGATTGCGTTCAGCTGAGCGACTCTTCCAGCTTTTGGTAGATAGTTTTACAGACATTAACACGGAAATTATTGCTGAAAAGTCTGAAGAAATTCCCGATACGTATCAGGGTACTTTTTATACATTGGAACACATAGGCATTATTACGTCAGAACTTGCAAACAAGATTGCGCCATCGGTTGGGTTGCGTAATCGCCTCGTGCATAGATATGAAACAGTTCGCCCAGCATTTTCTATTGACGAGATGAAGAAATACTTACCCCTCTATATTTCTTATGTTGCGGTGATTGTTCAGTATATTGAAAAGATGAAATAACATTTCCTCTTCCCTTTCTCCTAAAAACTGCTATAGTGTAACTATCTAAATAAGATAAGAATATAAACAAGTATATGAACTGTTCTGATGAAGAATGGTTTTATTTTTTATCTGTATTTTGGTAGTATAAAAACAAGTAAAAAAGACACAAAAGAAAAAGTAAACAATTTAATAACCATAAACGTGATAGAGAGCTATCACCCACATAATTATGTTTGATTTAAAAGTATTACAGGCAACATTAGAACAATTAGAAGTAGAAAAACGCATTCCACGCGAGGCTATTATTGACGCCATCGAGCAAGCCATGGCAGCGGCGTATAAAAAAGACTACGGCAAGCGTGGTCAAATTGTGCGTGCAAAGTTTAACGTAGAAACAGGAGATGTTGAATTTTATCAGGTAAAAGTTGTTGTTGATGAAACAACAGTAAAACCAGCATTAACTGAGGCAGAATTGGAAGCGGTAAAAGAAGGAACGCTGGTGCTGGATGAAAATGAAAACGGTGATAGTGTGGCGGACGAGCGTGTGCGCTTTAATGATGAGCATCACATGTATATTGATGATGCTCGCCGAATAAAAACAGGCGTACAGGTAGATGAGGAAATTATCTTTCCACTAGAGGTAAAAGATGACTTTGGTCGTATCGCAGCACAAACCGCAAAGCAGGTAATTATTCAACGTATTCGCGAAGCGGAAAAAGATTCAGTTATGGCAGACTACGCAGGCCACGAAGGAGAAATTGCCAGTGGTGTAGTACAGAAGGTTGCACGCGGAACGGTGTTTGTTGAACTGGGGCGAGCAACGGGTGTGATTGCTGCAACAGAAAAAATTCCTGGAGAGTTTTACAAAACAGGGCAACGTATTAAGGCGTTTTTGTACAAGGTCGAGGACACTCCTCGTGGTGTAGTGTTACACCTATCTCGTTCTCACCCACGCTTGATCAAAGAGTTGTTCGCTATAGAGTCTCCTGAAATCGCATCAGGTACGGTAGAAATAAAAAGTATTGCACGTGAAGCGGGAGCGCGATCCAAGATTGCGGTTATTTCGAACGACAGCAATATTGATCCCATTGGTGCCTGTGTAGGTCAGCGTGGTATCCGTGTAACTACGGTAATGGCAGAATTGGGTGGCGAGAAAATAGATATCGTGCCATGGTCAGAAGACGCGGGAGAATTTGTTTCTAATGCACTGTCACCGGCCAAGGTATTGGGCGTAGATATTGATGAGGATGCACACATAGCGCATGTTGATGTTGCTGACGATCAGTTATCACTTGCTATTGGTAAAGAGGGACAGAATGTGCGTTTAGCGGCAAAACTTACTGGATGGAAAATTGATATTGCGGGTGTTGAGGTACCAACTCTCGATACTGCTGATGCTGAAACATCTGAAACAGTTCCGAAAAAAGGAAATAAAAAAGATGGTTCGATAGATTCAACAGACTCACTACAGGAAACAGAAAATGCGCAAGAAGAAAGCGCCGATGAGAATACTGAAGATACTGAGGGTGCTGATGGACTTAAAGATGCAGTTGCAAAAGCACAGGATGAAGACAATGCAGAATAATTATTAGTTTAAATTATATTTAATATATGAATCTTTGGCATGATATATCGCGTGGGAATAATATTCCCGAAGAAATAAATGTAATAATTGAAATCCCAAAAAACTCACCTAATAAATATGAAATAGATAAGGAGACAGGGTTGATTGCTCTCGACCGCGCAAATTATAGTTCTGCACCCTATCCCTTTGATTATGGATATGTGCCCCAGACATTGTGGGACGATAATGATGCGCTTGATGTTATAGTGCTCACCACATTTCCTTTACAAACTGGAATATTGGTACGTGCTCGTCCAGTGGGTATTATGGAAATGATTGATTCAGGAGAGTCTGATTGGAAGGTTATTGCCGTTCCTGTTGATGATAAGCGTTGGGACGATGTTCAAGATATTGATCATGTGAACGCACATAATTTAAAAGAATATAAACACTTTTTTGAAACCTATAAAGAATTAAAGAAGGGAGAAAAAGATACTGTTCAGGTAAGCGGTTATCATAACAAGGCTAAGGCATTAGAGGCAGTAAAAAAATCAGTAGAATTGTACGAAGAAAAATTTGGCAAGAAATAAAAAACCAAACTAAAAACCCGCCAAGTGATTGGCGGGTTTTTAGTTTGAGTTGTCTTTTTTAATTTTAAAATTAATAGAGACAGAATCAATAAAACTTTTCCAAGACTATAATTATAGATTTGGAGTAACTACAGTTGTAGTTGTTGTTACTGTACCATCAGCAACAGCACCAGTTGCTGGTTCTGCTGTTTCAGTTGTTGCTTCACCTTCCATTACTTCTTCAACTGGAGTTTCAATAACTGGCATCTCGTCAGTTTTCTTATTTCCTGTTGCAATAATAATGATGATGACAATGATGATGATGGCAACAATAGCCCAAATCATCATTCCTCCTGATTTTTTTGTTGGTTGCATATATAAAATAAAGACAAAAAATATTATCAATACTCGACTACGTATGGGAAAAGTATACGGCATACGCACTGTGTGTCAACGAGTGGGTGTGGAAATAACGAGAATAACTTTAAAAGAGCTTGGGACGGTAATGGAGAGCTTCGAGGACGTGGTGTTCCGATATTTCTACGCTATTGTCGAGATCGGCAATCGTGCGGGCAAGTTTAATCATGCGGTGATAGGATCTGGGCGAGAGCCCGAGCTTCTTGGCACTACTATTGAGCATGGTACGCACCGCAGGATCTAAAGAGAGTTTCTGTAAATCGCGTACCGACATATGAGTATTGAGCTTTGATGGGTTATCAAAACGTTCTTTCTGTAGTTCACGCGCCTTCCCTACGCGCGCGCGTACCTGTTCGCTCGCCTCGCCGCTCCCTAGTTCACTAAAGGTGGTGTAATCAATGTGTTCAACTGGCAACCAAATATCAATGCGATCAATAATGGGGCCTGATAGTTTTTGTTTGTACCGGCTGAGCGCAAATTGATTGCAGGAACATTCGCGGGCTGTACTGCCATAATAGCCACAAGGACATGGATTCATGGCGGCAACAAAGATAAAATCAGCAGGAAATGAGGCATTCCCATGAGCTCGTGAAATATGTACGACCTTGTCTTCGAGGGGTTGGCGCATGGATTCGATAACTCGTATATCGAATTCGGGAAATTCATCCATAAAGAGCACTCCCTTATGTGCAAGGGTAATTTCACCAGGTTTAGGAAAGGATCCGCCACCAACAATAGAAACATAACTCGCCGTGTGATGGGGCGATCGAAAAGGTGCCTCGGTACGAAGCACGCCATCGAGGGTCCCGGCAATTGAATGAATACTACTGACTTCTAAAACTTCTGATTCAGAGAGTTGTGGCAACAACCCCACAAAGGCCTTTGCGAGCATAGTCTTACCAGTTCCTGGGGGGCCGAACATAGCAACATTGTGTCCGCCTGCGGCTGCTATTTCTAATCCTCGCTTGGCGGTTTCTTGTCCTTTAATATCGGCAAAGTCAGTCACTTGGCGCGAAATCATATCTTGATGCGGTGGCCGGTAGGGCGTTACTTCTATAGATTTCTTGCCTTGCAAGTGATCAATCACCTCGCAGAGCGTGCGCACAGGAAAAACAGAAAGACCTTGTATATACGAAGCCTCGCGCGCATTTTTTTCAGGAACATATATTTCGGTAAAACCTGCATCCTTTGCGGTGCGGGCGAGGGCGAGAGTTCCGCGAATAGGGGCAATTTCCCCGTTCAAGAGGAGCTCACCCAAAAATACTTTTTTTGTAGCATCAAAATCTATATCCCTATGGGCAAGTAAATAGCCGAGCGCAATACCTAAATCAAAAAATGATCCGTCTTTACGAATTTCTGCGGGTGCTAAAGAAACCACGGTTTTGTGATTCACATGCTTGGGCGAATTAAAGTCAGAGTTTTTGAGGGCTGATCCCACACGCGAACGTGCTTCGTCAACCGCCTTGGTAGCAAGTCCGACGATATCGAATCGATGAAGTCCTCTACTAATATCAACCTCGATACTAATAATAGTACCGTGGAGACCATGCGGTTGGGCCGCATAGACGCGTGCAAATTGTG
>CAZYBJ010000022.1:0-504 GCA_964645325.1 uncultured Candidatus Saccharibacteria bacterium | reverse complement strand
CATAGGGCAAAAATCAGTCTCCTTCTTCACAAGGAGGTTATATTAAATGAATAACACAGTAACTATATGAAATTTTGGGTGCTTTGTCGAGGGATCTCATCTCAAAAACCCCTCAGTCTTTCTCTCAATACCCACACCACCCCTCAGTCCCCTCCTCATAAGAGGAGGGGAAGTCCATATACATATTTTTTCTCATTATTCTGTATATAAAAGACCCCTTCTTGGATTGAGAGAGGTCTTTCACAGAATTTATATTCGATTCATTATACAGCTTAAGCCTCCCCCGCCTGTCGGCGCGCCCCTCCGAAGGAGGGGCTTCCCTTTGTTTGGATTTTCTCTCATTACTGTGTATGTGGGAGTCCCCCTCTATGGGAGGGGGATTAAGGGGGAGGCTTTTCTTTTACTCCTCATCCCCTCCGTCAAAACTATCACTTTCGTCGAAAATACCGCCACGGCGAGATTTCAGGTTAATTGCCTCTTCGGTGTTTGCCTCATCTATGGTTG
>CAZYBJ010000021.1:0-8361 GCA_964645325.1 uncultured Candidatus Saccharibacteria bacterium | reverse complement strand
CTTGTTGTATCTGCTCCGCTGAAGCTACGCGAAGGCGAGGGAGGCTTAGAAGACCAACTCATCAGCATATCCCAAATTCCTGGTTATCCAGGACAAATTCAACACTTCATTAGTGACGCTATCGAAGAAATTAAAAAGGGTGGGCGTGTTCTCGCCACAACTCTTACCAAAAAGATGGCAGAAGATCTCACTAGTTATTTAAAAGATCGTGATATGCGTGTGGAGTATGTACACAGCGATGTTGATACACTTGATCGTATTAAAATTTTGACAAGTTTGCGTAAGGGGGAGTTCGATTGTTTGGTAGGGGTGAACTTGCTCCGTGAAGGACTCGATCTTCCGGAGGTGCGCTTGGTTGCAGTGTTAGATGCTGATAAAGAAGGGTTTTTGCGTTCTGACACAGCGCTGATACAAACCATCGGGCGCGCAGCGCGTAATGTGGATGGGCGCGTAACGCTCTATGCTGACAGAATTACAGGCTCTATGCAGCGAGCAATACAGGAAACCAATCGTCGTCGGGCCAAGCAACTTGCCTATAATGCAGAGCACGGTATTACCCCTCAGTCTATTCAGAAGTCTATAAAAGATATTACCGAGCAATTACAATCAGAGCATGAACGCGCCGTGGGCAAAGAAATACAGCTCGATATGGATGCTTTTGGAGGTGATATAAAAAAAGTGTTACAGTATAAAAAAGAGCAAATGCATGAGGCAGTAAAAACACTTGATTTTGAAACGGCAGCCTTGATTCGCGATGAGATGAAGTTTTTGGAGGAGAAGCTTGGCGAGGGTGGGGTTGGGATAAAGAAGAAAAAGAAAAAATAATTTTTTATATTTTTGTTGTATACTGCAGGGATGAATTTCTATGAAAAAAACCACACCTACAAATAAAAAGTCAGCAGGAGAGCATTTTCACGTTGGTACTGAAAAAATATTGGTAAAGGGTGCGCGCACGCATAACTTGAAAAATATCAGTGTAGAAATGCCACGCAACACCATGATTGCTATCACGGGGCTTTCGGGTTCGGGTAAGTCATCGCTTGCCTTCGATACTATCTTTGCCGAGGGACAACGACGCTATGTTGAATCCCTTTCTGCCTATGCGCGACAGTTCCTTTCCCAAATGCCTAAACCCGATGTTGATGAAATTACAGGACTCTCACCTGCAATTTCTATTGATCAGAAATCTGGGTCACGCAATCCGCGTTCTACGATTGCTACAATGACCGAAATTTATGATTATTTGCGTGTGTTGTATGCCCGTGTTGGTCGTCCCTACAGTCCTATTTCTGGTGCAGAAATTAAAAAAATGACCAATGATCAGATTATGAGTTTTGTGCAGGATAAGATACAAGAGTTTTCACGCAAACAGGAAAAAACAAACACACAAAAAGAAGTCATGGGGGTTCATTGGAATGAGGCGATGATACAGGTATATGCGCCAGTGGTGCGAGGGCGGAAGGGCGAATATTATCAAATGTTGTACGACGCCCTCACTGCTGGTTACACTTATGCACGTATTGATGGCGTGATAAAAAATTTGCGCGATCAAGTGGTTCTCGTAAAAAATAAAAAACACGACATTGATTTATTAGTAGACGAATTTTCGGTACATGAATTTTATGATAATGCGACTGATTTTACGATGCGTTTGTCCGAGGCGGTGGAACGCGCTGTTGCAGAATCAGAGGGTCTCATTCGTGTGGTTTTTGGTGGTACCGCTGCAACGAATTCTAGTCCTGCTAAGAAAAAAGCCAGCTCATCTGATGCGGTAGATACAGAAGAATTTCTGTTGTCAGCAAAGCTCGTATCACCCGAGGATGGTTTTGCGTTTCCTGAAATTGAACCACGCATGTTCTCGTTTAACAGTCCCTATGGGGCGTGTGACGCATGTAAGGGTCTCGGTACCAAGCATCTTTTTGGTAATGAACGCGACGATCAATGTACGGTATGTCAGGGATCACGTTTACGACGCGAGGCGGGTTTCGTGCTCTTGGGTGATGAAAAACTTGCTACTGCTTTTGCAGAAAAAATAGAAAATATTTCCACTTCTGTTCCCAGTGATTTTCTTGACGGTAATGGGATTCTAAAAAAGAATTCTGAATTTACACGCAAGGGGTTAAATATTTATGAGTTTGTACAGATGTCTATTGCTGATGCGCATGACTTCATCATGTCACTTGACTTAACAAAATCAGAAATGGAAGTAGCGGGTATTTTATTGAATGAAATAGAATCGCGTTTGCAGTTTATGTTAAATGTTGGTTTGAAGTACCTTACGTTGAATCGTCGCGCAAATACGATTAGTGGTGGCGAGGCGCAACGTATACGTCTGGCTTCTCAGCTGGGTTCAAAGTTGGTAGGCGCATTGTACGTATTGGATGAACCAACTATTGGTTTGCATGAGCGGGATAATGAACGACTCATTAAAACTCTGCTCGAACTGCGCAATTTAGGGAATACTATTATCGTAGTAGAACATGACGAGGAGGTGATTCATGCGTCTGATTATATTATCGATATTGGTCCGGGTGCGGGGCGCCACGGAGGCGAGGTAATGGTTGCTGATTATTTACAGCCCCTACTTGATGCAAAGAAAAATAGTTCAGGATCGCTGACATTGGATTATTTGCGTGGAGATGCAGGGATTCCTGTGCCAGAATTTCGTCGCCAAAAGGATCGCGGAACGATTACGATTGCAGGAGGTAAAATTCACAACATAGAAAACCTAGCACTTGAAATACCTTTGGGGAGGTTTCTGGTTATTTCTGGAGTGTCGGGATCGGGTAAGTCATCGTTTATGTATGATATTTTGTATGCCAATTTGCAAGCTAAATACGAACGTAAATATCGCAGTGCTAAAGTTTTTAACGCTACGCGCTTTGAAACCAGCGAAAATGTGAGTCGCGTGATTTTGGTGGATCAATCGCCTATTGGTCGCACGCCAAGATCAAATCCAGCAACCTATACGGGTGCATGGGGCTTTATTCGCGAGCTTTTATCAGAAACACACGAGGCACGATTGCGTGGATGGGGACCAGGGCGTTTTTCATTTAATGTGAAGGGTGGGCGCTGTGAAAATTGTCAGGGTCGTGGCGAAATTGCCGTTGAGATGCACTTCTTGCCAACGGTATATGTTATTTGTGATATATGTAACGGCAAGCGTTTTGATAAAGAAACACTAAGTGTAAAGTTTAAAAACAAAAATGCCTATGAAATTTTAGAGATGACGATCGAGGAGGCTACAGAATTTTATAAAGATATTCCTGCGGTAACCGATCGCTTGGGTGCGATGATGGATGTGGGGTTGGGTTATTTGAAATTAGGACAACCCGCAAATACTCTTTCAGGGGGCGAGTCGCAACGCGTAAAAATTTCTTCAGAACTCTATCGACCTGTAGTACAAAAAACTGTGTATCTTTTAGATGAGCCAACCGTCGGCTTGCACTTTGAAGATGTAAAAAGACTGATAGAAATTTTAAACAAGCTGGTTGATCGGGGTAATTCAGTGGTCATTATAGAGCACAATATGGAGGTCATTAAATCAGCTGATTATATTATTGATTTTGGTCCTGAAGGGGGTAGTGCAGGGGGGCGTGTTATTGCCAAGGGAACACCTGAAGAAGTTGCTAATAATCCAGCCTCAGCAACCGGACAATACTTGAAAAAAGCATTACGGAGCTCGAGAAAGTAACCTATACACATCTGTGTATTGACAAGTAAGTTTATTCTGATACAATAGTATGCATATTAAGCAATGGGGATTTGCATAGTGTCAAATATATGATACGATGCAGAACATAACGTTTTTGAGTTGAGTCTCAGCAAGAAAAAAGAGATTTTACGCATATTATTAAATTTATTTTATTAGAATTACTATGGCTACTACTATAAAACTTGATTTCAAACCAAAGGCAGTAACAAAAAAGTTGCTTGCCAATCTTAAGGATCGTGCACGTGATGTTATTATCAAGCGTTACGGGCTTGATGAAGAGGAAAGTCAAACCTTGCAATCAATTGGGAATATGTACGGCATTACTCGTGAGCGTGTGCGCCAGATAGAAAACTTTGCTATTAAGGCAATACGGAATTCCACTTCTTTTGGTGAGGCGCGTGAAATATTTGATGAATTAAAGCGCGCTATTAATGAATTGGGAGGTGTTGTACACGAGGATCATTTGTTGGAAAAACTTGCAAAAGATAAAGTAACTCAAAATCATATGCAACTCTATTTGGTGTTGGGCGATGAATTTACTCTCCACAAAGAAGATGAAAATTTTAAAGCACGTTGGTCAGTAGATAATGCTGCGGCTGAAAAAATACATAAAATTTTGGATGCTATACATGATTCTCTTACTGACAATAATCTTCGTGAAGAGGATGATGTTGTCAATGAATTTTTGAACCATGCTGAGAAACAAGGACTGGATGAAAGTAATCGTCGCGATGACGTTGCACGTCGCCTTCTATGGATGTCAAAGAGAATAGGGCGCAACGTCCTCGGTAACTGGGGGGTGGCATCATCACCAAATGTAAAGACACGTGGTGTACGGGATCTTGCTTATTTGATTATGTTGAAACATGGTTCACCTATGCATTTTCGTGAAGTAGCAAAATCAATTGTTGAGACCTTTAATCGCCCAGCACATACGGCCACAATTCATAATGAGTTGATCAAAGATCCGCGCTTTGTATTGATTGGACGAGGTATGTATGCTCTGGAAGAGTGGGGATATCGTACGGGAACAGCTCGACAGGTCATTGCTGAAATTATCAAAGATGAAGGGCGTCCTATGTCTCGTGATGAAATAATTAAACGCGTTGAAACAGAACGATATCTAAAACGCAATACTATTTTGGTAAATCTACAAAATCCTAAGTTTTTCAAAAAAGATGCAAATGGTTTATATAGTATTATATAAATTCTAAAAAATAACTCTCAAAAAACAAAAACAACAAAAACAACAAAAACCCTGCCCATAAGCTGGGTTTTTGTGTATAATAGAACTTGGTATGATAGAAAGCATATTGGGATACATAGGTATATTTTTTGCTAAGACAGCGTTCATATGGATTGCCATAGTAGTGGCAATGATCTTTGTGCGTGTGTGGATGAAATATGTGCAAAATGAATTTATTGCAGCCATGAAATGGTCGCTTCTTGAAATTAAAGTTCCTCGTGACGTGCATAAATCTCCTGCGGCCATGGAAATAGTCCTTTTGGCTTTGCACGATACGGGGGGTACGGGACATTGGTACAAGCGCTGGTGGAAGGGTTCAGTGACTGCATGGTCATCACTTGAACTTATTTCTGTAGAGGGGAGTATTTATTTCTTCGTACGTGTACAAAGTAAATATAAAGATTTTATCAGATCTCAAATTTATTCTCAGTATCCGCAGTCTGAAATTAGAGAAGTAGATGATTATGCGCGCTATGTGCCACCCTACGTTAGTAGTAATGATTGGAATATGTTCGGCGCAGAACTTACTCTTACTCAACCGGATGGGTATCCTATCAAAACGTATATTGATTATGGCATGGACAAGGATCTAGGCATGGATGTTGAGCAACGCATTGATCCTATGACGCCTCTGTTGGAATTCCTCTCAACCATGACCTCGGGCGAGCAAGTCTGGATTCAAATTATGATACGCGCAGCAACGAAAAAGGGCGCCACAGGATTGTTCAAAGAACTTTTTGAATTTACGGGCAAAAATTGGGTAGATGAAACAAAAGACATTATCAAAGAATTTCTTGCAAAAAATGCTGTAAAAGTTAAAAAAGACGCAGAGGGTAAAAAATCAGAAGAGATTGATCTGGCCTTACTTACCCCAGGAAAAAAAGATATTCTTACGGCACTCGAGCGCAGTATTACCAAGTATGGTTTTGAAACGGGCATACGTATTATTTATTTAGCTCAAAAAGATAAATTTAGAGGAACAAATATTGGTGCGTTGTTGGGATTGTGGCGTCAGTACAGTTCTCCGCACTTGAACGGTTTTAAAGCAGTGGGTTCAACCATTACTGATTTTGATGCGCCGTATTATGATATTGGTGGGCGACGCGTAGAAAAAAGAAAAGAAAATATGTTTGATGCCTATGTGCGCCGTGCCTATTTTTATGGAACACATAAAAGCTTTAGTGAAAAATTTGTTGCTGATGTAGAGCGCGTGCCCTTTATTTTAAATACAGAAGAACTCGCTACTATTTTCCACTTCCCAAGTCGTACCGCAGAAACACCATCATTCGAACGTATCGAATCAAAGAAATCCGAGCCGCCTATGAACTTGCCTATATAATCGTATATGGATATTGATGCATTTTTAAAACAAAAACATGATCGAGTAGTAGAGAGCAATCCAGATCTGCTTATCCCCATCATTTCCCGACGCGAACGTCGTTGGAGTGTGGTGATACTGTTTGGTATGCTGAGTGTGAGTATACTAGTAGGTGTTTTTTTGTTGATAGTGCCAACAAAAAAATTTCCCCAGAATCAATTTATTTCTATTAAAAAGGGTGCGGCACTTTCTACAATTGCTACTCAATTGAAAAATGAAGAGGTTATACGTTCACGACAAGTTTTTCAGCTTTTGGTAATGGTTTCTGGTGGTGCAGATTTAGTAAAGGCGGGGGAATATGTTTTTAAACATCCCCTAGGTACCTTGGGTGTTGCGCGTCGCATGATTCGAGGGGAGTACGGTCAGAATGTTGTGCGATTGACTATTTTGGAAAGTTCGTCACTACAAGATATCGCAGGGGTTGCGGCGCGCGTGTTACGAGATTTTAACACGGATTATTTTATCGAACAGGCAGTACCCTATAATGGATACTTGTTCCCTGATACGTATTTTTTGCGGCCCACTACCAGTGAGGATGAACTCATTCAGATTATGCGTGATGAATTTGCAAAGAAAATCCATGATATTACGGGACAGGAATTAATAAATATGAGTCCAGAAACCTTGCGTGAAAAAGTAATTATGGCCTCTATTGTAGAGCGCGAGGCTGCAGGGGTTGATGATTCTGCACTGATTGCGGGTATTTTGTACAAGCGCATGAAACTCGGCATGCCTCTACAGGTTGATGCATCGTTTGCCTATTTATTTGATAAAGAAAGTAGCGAACTTACTCGTGCTGATTTGAAGTTTGATTCGCCGTATAACACATATCTTTATAAGGGCTTGCCCCCAGGGCCGTTGGGCAATCCAGGAAAGGGGGCATTGCAGGCGGCATTCTATCCCGCAGATTCGCCATATCTTTATTATTTGCACAGCGCAGATGGAACGGCTCACTTTGGTAAAAACTTTCAAGAACATATTAACAACAAAAAGAAATATTTAAATTAAATCTTTATGCCAGCTATTCAAACAAAAAAGTTTGCCTTCATTGACGTTGAAACAACCGGTTTTTATGCGGACAAGCATGAAATCGTAGAATTAGGTTGCGTGGTGGTCATGCAGCAGCCGGATGCATCGTGGCGCGTTATTCACGAACTTGATATAAAAGTAAAACCAGAACGTATCGAGGACGCTGATCCAGGAGCCTTGCGGGTGAATGGCTATGATCCAGAACAGTGGCTGTTTGCCCATAGTCTGAAACAAGCTATGGAAGAATTAGCAAATAAGGCAAAAGACGCTGTTATGATTGCGCACAATATCGCATTTGATTACAGTTTTATTAGTAAGGCATTTCAAGTAACGGGTGTTGAAAATACTCTGCAGTATCAAAAATTCGACACCATTTCTATAGCCTTTGCTAAATTACACAAAAACCCTGATGTGCGTAACTGGTCCCTGCGCGCGCTGTGCGATTATTTTGGTATTGTAAATGAACATGCGCATACTGCCCTTGCCGATGCGCGTGCCACGTTTGAGGTGTTTAAAGAGTTAATGAAACTCTAGGATCAAAATAAACTAAATCAAAGAAAACATCTCGTTGTTTTATATGCAAATGAGGTACGGCAATAATTCTGTATATGTTTTTACAAAAAGTTACAACAAAAAAGAAAATATTTGTTGGGGTGTCGGGTGGCGTTGATAGCTCGGTCTCGCTCGCACTCCTCCAAGAACAGGGACATGAGGTGTGGGGTGTTTTTATACGCACATGGCAACCCGAATGGATGGTCTGCACATGGCGCGAGGAGCGTCGCGACGCTCTGCGGGTATGCGCGCACTTGAACGTACCCTTTTTAGAATGTGATTTGACGGAGGAATATAAAACAGGTGTTGCCGAGTATATGATTCGTGAATATCGAGAGGGCAGAACGCCCAATCCCGATGTTATGTGTAACAAGGTAGTAAAATTCGGCGCTTTTTATCATTGGGCACGGGCACATGGTGCTGATGCTATTGCGACAGGAC
>CAZYBJ010000020.1:0-9336 GCA_964645325.1 uncultured Candidatus Saccharibacteria bacterium | reverse complement strand
CCACGGCGAGATTTCAGGTTAATTGCCTCTTCGGTGTTTGCCTCATCTATGGTTGTTGTTGCCGCTGGATTCGCAAGGAGGCGTGGGAGAGAAATTTCTTTGCCTGATATTTCTGAAACGCCATAGGTTCCCTCGTCGATACGTTGAAGGGCCTTTTTTACTTGGAGTAGGCGCAGTTCAAGTGCTGAAATAGCTCCCCCTCTATTGAAAAATTCTTCATAGCGGTCTGCTTGTACGGTGTAGTCTTCTTCGCTGGTATCTACCTCGGGTGGGGTTGCCATCCAATCACCATCCTTGGTTTGCTTGCCACGACCACCAAGATCGCTTTCAAGACGAGCTTTTTCATCGAGGAGTACTTGTTCCAGTTCTTTTATTTGTTTTTCTGTGATGTGTTTCATATGGCAAATAGTATAGCAAAGGATGGGTCACTCGGCTATGGTGTGGGTATGGGTACATAATTTGCCGCGTCTCGCTCGCGACTGCTGAGGCGTTCTACAATTTCTGCAGTAACTGCTTCATGAGTAGTAATCAAGAGCTGGGTGTCACTCAAAAAAGTATAGAGAAGGAGGGTTTCTGTCGGACCCTCAGTATCTATAACTTTTTCTTCAGAGGCAGTGTAATAATATTCTAGCGAGCCGTCGTCTTTTAGACGGGTATTCACGTTGGTATTGGGCGGCGCAGAAATAACTACTTCTGATAGGTTGGCGTCTCGTGTGGTAATAACGAGTTGCTTGTTTATAATTTCAAAACCAACTACAGCGCGCAAGAAGCCAGCAGTTCCCTCTCCGCCTTGTTGTCTTGGGATAATAATAATATCTCCAATAGAAAGTTCAGTAAGAAATTTGTCTGGTTTAGTAAATACAAGTGTTGTTTCAGTAATTTCTTCTAGAGACGTCATAACATCAGGAGAAAGAATATGGCGTTGTGGCGGCTGCATGAGAACATGTTCTTGTGCAACGATTTCAATTTGTTGCGTATAGCGAGGTGCGCTGAGGACACGGTAATTATAATTACCCGAAATGTAATCAGTAAATTTTTGATCGTAGAGCGTTGGCCGGATAAAGCTGACATCAAAAGCAAAAATATCTTGGAGATCGCGGGCAAGAGATTTTTCCCACAGGCGCATACTTTCAAAACTACGATCAAAAGAATCTAGGGTAAGTAATAAAAATGGATAAGGTCGTTGACCTTCGATACCATAGAGTCCATACAAATAGGTATTATCAAGAGCGCTCGACAATAATTCAGGCGTATTCATTTCGAGTGCTTTGAATAATTCGTGCGAGGTTGCGAGACGTTTTTGGGTACCCGTACCCAAGGTTGGATAGATGTGGTGAATTTCATTATTTTTTACTGAAGAGCTGATGGGGAGATTTCGAACCTCTTTGCGTAGTTCAAATACTGATTGTGTACCAAGCACAAGCTCTGATTGACTATCAACGCGCAAAAGTGAGGGTATACGCTCGGTCTCTGCTACCAAGAAAGGCGTCGTGTCGTCGCGCATCACGAAAGAGCGTATAATAAATAGTGTCGCAATAATAAATACCACGGCAAAAAATCCATAGAGCGCTGTGCGGATGCTATTTTTTTTCTTTTCACGCAGAAGGGCCTCCTGTTCGCGTTCGGTGCGTAGAATGGTTGCCATTACTTTCGTATCAGCACTGTTTAAGAGAGAGGTAATATCTTTGTAATATGTTGAAACAGCCTCAGGTTCTTTTTTAGAGAGATTAAGATTACTGACTGCCTCGTCAGCAATGTTGCTTGGTTTCTCTTCTTCTTCCCTTTTTTTTATTTCTGTTGTAGTGGGTAGGGTGATACCAGCGAGTTCTAATTCTTTGTTGAGAGCATTGGCAGCAAGCTCTTCTTCAGAGGGTTTTACACTGTCTAGATCGAGAATTTTTTCAAGAAGAAAAGGAAGCGACAGCAATCCCTCCGGATCACTAAAATGATTTGCGCCAGAAATGGTAATGAGTTTTGTTCCCAAAAGTTCTGACGCCTGTGTACTGATAGGAAGGGGGATATAGGAATCGTCATCTGATGCAAAACTGCTGACTTGTCCCATGTGTTCGTGAATGTCTTTCCAGAGAAAGGGCGCAGTCGTAAAAGTAGCGTTTACTAATTGCAATGCCTGATGGGGTAACTCGCCCACAAAGGGAACAAGGAAAAAACTTGCTCGCACAGAAAAGGGCAATGTTTCAAAAAGACGCAACATGAATGCACATCCTGTGCCATGCCCGATAAAAATACTTTCAGGAGAAATATGTACTTCATAAGGCTCAAAGATTTCTCGCCACTGATCAAGAGATTGGTGTTCGGGTGTGGGAAATTTTGGTACATATACAGTATAACCACTTTCTTCTAATGCGCGCTTAAGCCAAGGATACCAGTTTTGATCTGGGGTGCTAAACGAATCATGAATAATAAATGCCGATTTCATATTACCGTATAGTATACCTCTATATTGGAGATATAAAAAATAATTTTATTTTTTCTGTATAAATCCAGGATGTGCTTTTTCTATGGACAGTCCTATGCGATTTTTTTCTTTGTCGATGGAAATTACTTGTACGGGCACGCGCATATGTTCTTGGAGAGCTTCTGATACCGTAGTTAAACGAAACGCAGCAATTTCAGAGATATGTACAAAACCATCAGCGTGCTCAGAAAGTTTTACAATGGCACCTGCCTCGATAATTTTCACCACCTCCCCTTCGGTGGTTTCGCCAATGGTCCATTCATGGGTCATGTTTTCTATCTCTGTTTTTGCAGCATGGGGTCCTGTTCCCTTGCCGGTGATATAAATTACCCCAGTATCTTCTATAGTAATAACGGTTTGCGTACGCTCTTGGAGCTGTTTAATCGTTTTGCCACCCGACCCAATAACCATGCCTATTTTACTTTCATCTATTTTGGTATGTACGATGCGTGGCGCGTGTTCGTTAATATCTGCGCGTGGCGCGCTAATTTCTTTTGTGATCGTTTTTAAAATATGCAGACGGGCGGTGCGCGCTTGATCCAATGCTTCGCTCAAAATTTCAACAGAAACCCCGTCTACCTTTACATCCAATTGCAGGGCGGTAATTCCCTCACTGGTTCCGGCTACTTTAAAATCCATATCCCCATGATGATCTTCGGGGCCCTGAATGTCAGTGAGGATTCTATAATTTTTTGGATTTTGATCGTCAAGTATCAATCCCATGGCAATGCCGGCAACAGGACGCACAATCGGTACTCCGCCGTCCATGAGCGCCAGACTACTCGCACAAATAGATGCCTGTGAGGTCGAGCCGTTTGATGCAACTGATTCTGAAACAACTCTCATGGTATAGGGAAAATCAGTTACTGAGGGTAATACGGGGACGAGCGCTTTTTCTGCCAAAACCCCATGCCCTATTTCACGACGGTTGAAACCACCCACGCGCCCCGTCTCGCCCGCACTAAAAGGTGGAAAGTTGTAATGATGAAAATAACGGCGCTGTTCTTTTATTTCCATATCTTGTACTTCTAATCGTTCTTCGGGTCCAGCAAGGGTAAGAAAAGACATCACGTGAGTACCCCCTCGATAAAAAATACCGGTCCCATGAAGGAGGGGTGAAATGCCTCCGACTTGCGCATAGAGTTCTCGTACTTCATCCATGGCACGTAAATCAACGCGCTGGTTGTTGTCGAGAGCAGCGCGATGCAGGAGCCTGTCTATTTGCTGATGATAATAGTCTGGGGCGAGTTCTCGAGCACTGATGTGTTCTGCCGTACTATCTGGATAGTGTTGAGTAACGAGATCAGCCCACACTTTTTCAAATTCGTGTATTACGTGCTTGCTTTCTGATCCAAATGCGCGCGAAGTTAGTTCGGGCAGTAGCTGTGTTTCAAAAAGCTCTGTAAGTTCTTTAGGGAGCTCTTTTTTTTCTATAATTTGTTTTGCCTTGCCAATGTCAGCAATAATTTCTGTTTGCCACTGCTCTAGTGCTGTAATGTGTTGCAATGCTTCGGCCATGGCATCGCGCACGATCGTTTCAGGTGCTTCAAAGGCACCAGCCTCGATCATATTGATTGCTGAGCGACAACCACATAAGGTCATATCAAATGCATAGGGGGTGTCGGGGTGAGTGCTATTCGCTACTTGCGTGTAACCGTTGGGGCGAATTTCTTTTTCTTCGTGGGTGCGACGCAGAGCAACGGCGCCCAAGGGTCCGCGCCAAGGTATATCAGACGTAGCGAGCGCGAGTGATACGGCATTGAGAGCAAGAATAGTTGGATCAAAGGTGCCCACAGAAAACACTGACACAATAATTTGCACTGCGTTTTTTATGTGCTGATCAAAAAGTGGTCGAATACTGCGATCTATAATGCGTGACGATAACACTGCACGTTCACTGGGCTTGCCCTCGCGTCGGGTAAAGCGAGCGCCCAAGATTTCACCAGCGGCGTAAAACTTCTCCATATACTCAACCGTCAAATTAAACCAACCCTGATTGCCCTTGCCGTCAGCACTCATCACGGCGGTTGCCATAACTACCGTATTATCACATTTCAGTAATACTGATCCGTTTGCTTGGTCAGCAAGGTCAGAAAATTCAGCAATAAAAGTTCGTCCCGCAATCTCAGCTGTGTATTCTTTTTTATGCATAAATAGAGATAAGCAATACTAATTTAAATAAATAATTTATTTAGTTCGGCCATTTTTATGTTTATGAGCATTGCCTGGTCTGCGTGTTCCCAGCAAATATTTGTTAGGATTATCAGCAAGATTCATAAAATCATCAGTTGCATCAATCAAGCGCTGCGAAGAAGATTTTTCAAAGGAAACTACTTCTACTTGTACGCCAGAATGACTTTGTAAATACTCTACTAAGGGCACGAAATCCCCATCCCCAGTTACTAAAATAATAGCATCGAGTTTTGGTGCAAGGGTAATAGCATCAACGGCGAGACCAACATCCCAGTCCGCTTTTTTACTGCCATCAACGAATATTTGCAAATCTTTTGTTTTCGTTTCAATCCCGAGTTTAGTAAGTGCCTCAAAGAAAGAATTTTCCTCGCCTGTTTCAGAGGTAATTACGTATGCCAAGGCACGTATGAGTTGTCGCCCCGCAACAGCATCCTCCATCACCGTGTTAAAATTTACGCGCCTTCCGTATAAATTTTTTGCACTGTGATATAAATTTTGCGTATCAATAAACACACCAACGCGTTGATTTTTGTGTTTAATAATAGACATAGTATTTTTAATGTATGGTTAATTTATTTTTTTAGTCCAAGAGTTTTGATGAGTGCTTCGTAGCGTCCCTCGTCCTTTTTCTGTAAATAGTTAAGCAGTTTGCGACGTTGCGCTACTTGCCCAATCAACCCACGTCGTGAGTGATCGTCTTTCATGTGTTTTTTCAAGTGCTTGGTGAGTTCATTAATAGACTCGGTAAGGAGAGCTACCTGTACTTCTGGTGAGCCAGTATCATCAGCGCCTGTTTTGAATTTTCCAATAACCTTTTGTTTTTTGTTTGTAGTAAGCATAAGCTTTATCCGCAGTCACACAATCGCGTGTGGCGCAGAACGATTAACCTCTTTTAATATGCTTTGCATACTATCAGAATTCTTGTAAATAGCAACGATTTTAATTTTGTGTATAAAAAAGGGGCATAACTTGGTTATGCCCTACTTTCTTCCTCGTCCGCCGCGGTAGCCCTCTTTTCTTTTTGATGCCTTTTTACATTGCTTGAGGTTATACGAAATTGTAAAAAGTACAAAAATGAGAAACGGGACGCCCTTGAAAATAATTTCAATGGCGATTTCAACGCACTTATATTTTTCCACGGGATCCCTCCTTTTAGTTTATAACTATAAAACACTATTTAAATTATAATGTCAAATTACATAACAGGTACTATGCGGGGTATACTTACCCTATGTCGCAAAACATTTCAGAGCTCAAGCAACAATTTTTGGAATATGTAGAAATTGAACGAGGGCGCAGTCTCAAAACGGTGCGTAATTACGATCACTATTTGTCGCAATTTTTTGCCTTCGCACACATTGTCTCCCCCGCTGATATTACCGACGAGCGTGTTCGCCAATTTCGTCTCCATATTAATCGTCTACCTGGAAATAAAGTGCGCGGACAAACACAGGCAACCATGAAAAAGAAAACACAGAATTATTATTTAATAGCGCTCCGTTCTTTTTTGAAATATATGATGCGTCTCGGTATTACGTCATTGGTTCCAGATAGAATTGAGTTGGCAAAAGTTGGCGAACGTAGTCTCGACCTCATCACCTCTGCCGAGTTAATGCGCATACTGCAGGGTCCCGTAGGAAATGAAATCGCGGTACTGCGCGATAGAGCAATTTTAGAAATGCTTTTTTCAACAGGACTACGCGTGTCTGAATTATGTAGCTTGAATCGTGACTTAGATCTTGCGAAGGACGAGCTATCAGTGCGTGGTAAGGGTGATAAGGTGCGCGTGGTTTTTATTTCACCCGACGCACGTAAGGCGGTGCAAGAATATCTCCGTGCGCGTAAAGATTTTGACGAGGCATTATTTGTACCCTTCTCCTCCTCCGCTAAGGCTACGGAGGACAAGTCTCCCCGTCTAACGCCCCGATCAATAGAACGTATCGTGCAACACTACGCCATCAAGGCGGGCATTTCAAAAAAGGTAACGCCCCACGTGATACGCCACTCCTTTGCAACTAATCTTCTTGAAAACGGTGCTGATATACGATCGGTGCAAGTTATGTTGGGTCACGCAAATATCGGTACTACGCAAATTTATACTCACATTACGGACAAGCGCTTGAAAGAAGTACATCAGAAATTTCATAAGAAGGGGTAAGCTACCGTCGTTTCGACGAGCTCAACGACCAACAATCCCTGTAGCACGGTATTGATACATCGCCGAAAAGTGGCAACAAAAACCGAATTCCGTCATTCCTGCGAACGCAGGAATCTCTAAGTTGAATAATGAATTAAAGTAAGAAAGATAAACCCATTATAAAAAACAGAGATCCCCGCATACGCGAGGATGACAATATTCGAGTTTTTACAAAAATCGAATGGGAGAAGCCCCCTCTATGGGAGGGGGTTGGGGGAGGCTTGCCATACAATCCAACTTTGGAACCCCCTCTTTTTTTTGCTACTATACATGCATATGTCAGAAACTTCCAAGCAACATTTTGAACAAGCCTACACCACTGGGTCGGATGTGTGGACACATATTCCCTACGCGGCACAGGCCCTCTCGCTTATCCGTACTATTCCCACGGGCTCATTGGTATTAGATGCCGGTTCTGGTCGTGGTACCTGGGCACTGCGCCTTGCTGATCTCGGCTATCGCGTGATTGGTATTGATTATGTACAACGTGCAGTGCAAAAAGCAAACGACGAAGTGCGCGCGCGCAACATTGCCGATCAGGTGCGTTTTGTTGAGGGCGAGGTAACCAGCATTGCCTTTACTGATGAGGGATTTGATCTCGTTACTGATATCGGCCTCTTGCAACACCTGCCTACGAACCAGTGGGATACCTATATAGGTGAGGTTGCCCGCGTATTAAAATCAGGGGGAATATTTTTGAATGTATCGTTGTGTCGAGACACAGAAAAGTTTATGGGCTTTCAACCCATAAGTGCCGCATCAGGAAATTTTGAAAAGTATGGACTCGACTACTACTTTTTTACTCCAGAGGAAATACAAAATCTATGTGAAGATTCTTTTGAAATGCTGGAACAAAAAACCCACACTTACATGGTGGGGTCGGATCAGATAGTGTTATTATTTTCGAAGATGCAGAAGAAATAAAAAAAGTGGGGGCCCAAGTCATAAAAGGCCCCCACCTGCATTGATTCACTCCACTCTAAAGAACGCGTGCTAGTAAAGATATTTTATTATAATAAAAATTATATGTCAAATAAAAAACCAACAACTATCTTTTCATGGAATGTAAACGGCATGCGCGCGCTGGCGAAAAAGGAGGCCTTGCAAAGCATGTTGGATTATAAGGCTGATATATACTGCCTGCAAGAAACCAAGGTTACCGAACCTGAGCTCCCCGAGAATGCTCGCCCTGTTGGATACTATATATATGTACATGCCTCGTCTGGACGCAAGGGTCATGCAGGGACGATGCTGTATTCAAAACAAGAACCCCAACAAGTGCTTTTTGGTTTTCCAAAACCATGGCAGGAATATGATCAACAGGGACGCACGATAACAGCAGTGTATGAAAATTTTACGTTGATCAACTGTTATTTTCCTAATGGTGGCAGTGATACGAGTAATCTAGAATATAAATTAAAATTTTATGATATTTTTTTGCAGTATATTAATATGCTCCGCGCGCAGGGTCAGAATGTTATCATTGCGGGTGATTGGAATATTGCCCATACAGAAATTGATATTGCTCGTCCCAAGGAAAACGCTGATAGTATCGGCTTCTTGCCTGTCGAGCGCGCGTGGCTAGATCGTTTTCATAGCGAGGCGTGGATTGATATTTGGCGTTCCTATAATCCCGATGCGCGCGATGCGTATACGTGGTGGTCATTTCGTAGTGGTGCGCGTGAGCGAAATATCGGCTGGCGTATTGATTATATTTTTACGGATAAGTCTTTCCTCGACAAAAAAACCATTTCAAAAATTCAGCAACTCGAAACCTTCACGGGCAGTGATCATTGTCCGGTGGTGATGGAGGTTCTAGCTTAAGTGTTTAACTACATAACACGAGGCTTTACTTTTGGGAGTTTGGGTGTATAGTTTTTTTTAGAAACTTTTTCATGGGCGTTTGGGGACTAGTGAGTCTTGAGCCTCCATTTTACTCAACGTCCCCCTCGGGCCGCCCTCTTTGGGTGGCCCTTGTATTTTTTGTATAATATGGTAGTATGGTTTTAAATTCTTTAAATTACGCACCATGAAAAAAAGTTTGATTTACTCACTTCTCGGCTTCTTGTTCGTCCTTTTTGGGCTGAGCACGCCGGTGATGGCACAAACCAATACCAATAAAGTCGACAGCCTGTTGACTGTATTGGCAAGTGCCAAAACAAAAATTGAGGTTTTGCAAAACCTCCAAACCCGAGAGCTTTCGGGGGACCGCCTCGAACTCTTCAAAAAAATTCCCGACGAGGGAAAAAAAGAGGTCAAATTTTTTCTGAGCGGCACAATTGTGCTCTCAGATGTTGCTGGAAGGAGCGACTCCGCAACAGTCAAAGGGGGGGCTTTTGTTAAACGAGTTGAGGGGGAGGAAAAGTATATCCTTCACTACGGCGATGTGGGTCAATACCAAAAAGTAACGGGGAGCGCCTCAAAGAAAGACCCGACCTACATAGAAGTCCTCTTTTCTTATGGGACGGAT
>CAZYBJ010000019.1:0-9394 GCA_964645325.1 uncultured Candidatus Saccharibacteria bacterium | reverse complement strand
GAGCATATTGTATATACTATGTGAGGAAAACGCATAATCTGTGCCTATTTAAAAAGTATTGCGCTTTTGTATTATTTAGTTTTATAAATTATTTTTTGCTTTGGTTGGCCGCCTGTTTCAGCAAATACTTTTTGTAGTTCGCTTTGATATTTTTGCATCACCTGCATAGAAGCATACATTTGATTTTGCCCTGCATCTGTTTTTTCTTTAATTTCTTTTGCAATCTTTTCAAAAATCTCAGGATTTTTTTCTATCATACCCAAAATCATTTCCTGTTGCTCTGGAGGAAGATTTTTCATTTGCTGTTTGAGCAAAAGACCTACTGCTTTGTTTTTAACCCCTTTAAAAAAGTTTCCCAACATATATAGATAAATTTATTTAAAATAATTATTATAAATAATACACTGTTTATTTATTGATGTTCTGGTGAATTACAGGTACACGGTTCAAGTTCCTGCCCCACACTAGGGCAATTATCTGCCTGACATGTTCCAGCGTATGGCGAAACACCACCACAATCACCCGTACACACAAAATGATGCTTAGTCTCGTTCTCTTCTCCCCCTTCTTGTTTTTGTGTATCATTATTCATATGCTACTACTAGTATGTATATCACAATTATTTAATATGCCAACAGTATACACGCATATCCACCTACAAGCCATTTTTGCTATACTCATACTGTGAAAAATACCCAAGAAATTAGAAAAGAAAGGTTAACCCAGCTCCACACAGACTGGAATGAGCGCTGTGTCTGCAAGCTCAAAAATACCGCACTCTGCTTTGTGCCTGGGGTTGGCAATCCCGATGCTGATATTGTGTTTATTGGCGAGGCCCCCGGAAAGAATGAGGACGAGCAAGGCATACCCTTTGTGGGGCGTGCGGGTAAGTTTTTAGATGAAATGCTGGCAAGTATTAAATTAGAACGCAAAGATGTATATATCACCAATACGGTAAAATATCGTCCACCCAATAATCGCGATCCCTTTCCCCATGAAAAAGAGGAATGCTTTAACTGGCTCGCGGATGAGTTAAATTTTATTAAGCCAAAAATTATTGTTACCTTGGGGCGTCACGCACTTAACAATTTTCTCCCCGAGGCGCAAATATCAGAAGTACATGGACAGCTCTTAGAAAAATATATACAGCTCCCTCTTCCCCATGAAAAATTTGCCCCTCTTTCAACCTCATACTTTTTTGCACTTTATCATCCTGCTGCTGCGCTCTATAACGGAAGCCTCCGCGAAACGCTTTTGAGAGATTTTAAAAAAATTCCAAATCTTTTAAAAAAGTTAGCAGAGAAATAATATAAAAATAGTTTTTTTATATTTATACCTCTATAGAGTTAAGCAAATCATCGGCTCGCATAAGTAAAATATTTTCTCTATAACCCTCTTCACTGTCCAGCATTCTCTGCCCAGTTTCTTGCCTATCTATTAATATCCTATTAATAAAGTAGTATTTCCCCTCGAACACGAGATCAAACTGCGCATAGTCAAGAGTTCCTTCTTCAAAAATATACGGAAAGATCCCCTCTTTTTCATATACGTATATAAGATTTTCTTGATCATCAAAAAAGTATTCAGAATTTCTATTTCCCGTAGAGAGTCCTCTGAATTCTGTTATCTTTCTAATTTTTTCGCTTTCTGTATATATAATTACTTCTCCCCCACCATCTGTTGTATCATCAGAGAACTTTTTTACAGCGTACATTTCTTCGCTGTTATTAATCAGCTCAACTTGTTTGTCTATTGCAGCAACGCGTGAGAGTCCTTGCTGTTTAAAAATCTTTAAAACAGTTACTAATAAAGCTACTATTATTAAGATAAGAATTATTATTGTATATAGTTTTTTGTTCATATTATTAATTATATAACTAAACTAATTAATTCCAAAATCAACTATTTTATTTTAAGAATATCACCTTGTTCGGGAGCTGATTCTAACTCTTCACCCCTATCCAGAGAAATACTTTTTGGGTAAAGTTCATAATATACCTCCCCTGCGATATTTTCCTCAAACTGTACATCAAATACTGCTGTGTCGGGCGTAAATATAGGACTATGATACTCGCCATCTATCACGGGCGCACGGACAACAATGCCGTCTTTCTTCATATCTTCAAATTCGACGGGGCGTTCTTCAAAAACCACAATTTCTTTTTTAAAAATAAATACAAATTTAGGGCCAGCAAAACTATACTTTTCTGGCAATTTTACACCTTCTAAATGTAACTCCTTTTCCAATTCTGCACCTGATCCAATACTATAGAATGCGTCCCATGCAAACGGCGTAAAATCAGTCATGCGCACAGTGCACGGGTCAGTGTTGGCACATTTTTCTTTTATATGGGTTACGATACTTGCAGTAACAACACCCTCATGTTTTTTATTTTTCGAGATTAAATAATATACTACAACTGCTTCCAGTATAATTATTGGGATGACCATAAAGATAAAAATGTTGAGTAATGTGAGTGGTGGTTTTTTCATAGATTAAGCAGGGCCGTTAAAACTCATATATTCACAAGAATTATTTTCAAAGTTTAACATAATATGAAAGTATGCAGGACCACCACCACTCATACCAACTAATCTTTTTTTCCATTTTAAATTTACGCCGTTATAAATACTTCTTTCTAGTAAAGCATTTACATAAATATATTTTATATTATTTTTGCCCAATAAACCCACATATTGATAAATATACTCTTCAAATTGGAAAGGCGTCTCACCACTCTTTTCATCAAAGCACTTTTTGGAAAGAGCGTGTGCCTTTTCAATATCAGCTTTTTGTATATTCCATGCTCCTTCGACACCGTAGTCATCAAAAAGTAAGTGATTACTTTTGGTATGACTTTTATTAAAGATAACTATATTCCTTTCTCTCAATAAAGTTGTTTGACCTTTTATATAGATTAATAAAAGACAATTAAAAACTATCAATAACATTAAAAAAAGATTAAATGATTTACTTTTTATATTTTTTTTTACACTGAGAACCATAGGGCTTAATAATTATTTCTTAAACTTATATTATTTTCTAGTCGTAAATTATTTTCTGAAATACTTATATCTGAATACTTATCTAATCCAACTGTCCTAACTTCTTCAGCGCCAGCCGCGGTGTATTCAAGCCCATTTAAACCTAAATAATTAATATCTGGCTTAAGATAAAAAGAAGTGCCCGTGATATTATGCATTGCATGAATAAGTTCATGCCCAAGTTCTATAAAGGTTGGAGTACCCTCAGATTTAACACCATTTTGAGTAAAGATATTAACTGGAGTAATATCAGGATTAAAATACACAGTACTGTTGGTGCCCCTTCCATTTGTGGCGGGATACCAATTGGGGGCCTCTGTTCCTGATCTATTGGGATGGGGCCCGTTTAACGATACATCTATTTTAACCATATTATTATCTTGAATAATATTTTGCAACAATTCAGAACCGACAGGTTTGCTATTTGATAACGAACTACCGTTTGTAGAATTTAACTTAACTTTTATATTCTTTCCAGCCTGCTTAAATGTTAAATTAGAACTCAACTGTAAAAGTGAGCTGGCCATCATTTTTCCAAAACCTGATTCCAAAGATCCAACTATTTTCAATTTTTTACCATCTGGGTCCACATAAATCAATGGATTATTTCGTGCATAGGAGTAACTGTTCAACTGTTGCGGATCTTCCAGAAACTGTTCTGGCTTGTCGCGCGAGGCAGGATCAGCGCTGAAAAATCTTTTTACCTCCGGATTATAATAGCGCGCGAGCATATACGTGAGATTGGTGTCCTCGTCATGCTGATGTCCCGTATATTTGTGCTTACTATCATAGCTGGTGTTTTTATTATTAATTCTGGTTTGACCAAAAGGATAGTAATCCAGTAACTGGACCAGATTCCCCGCCCCATCAGTGATAACAGATGAAGAATTTAAATGATCAGTATGTTCATAGTATAGGATACCACTTCCACCAACAGTTCCCAAGCTCACCCCGCCTGCCTGTATAGTTATTTCTGAAACAGAATCACGCAGGAGATAACTTGGAAAGATGGTTAGCTCGTGACTTGCCACACCATTAGTTATACAAACAAGCGACGACTGGTTTACACAATTATTTGTGCGACGAAAACGATTGCCATTATGGTCATAACTATAGCGCGTAATTAACGTACCGTCATTACTTTCCTTCATTTTATTATTCCACGCGTACTGATATTGCGTATTGCCAAAACTCGTAACATTGCCTCGTGTATCATAACTCAGTTGCGTTGTGCCTATGTTCGTTGCCGCATGGGGATTATTCATACCCTGATCAGTATACGTATACTGACCATTATCAGAAGTTACTAAAATATTTCCCACGGCATTATATACATATGCTTGCACATAGTCCTGATTATTTCCTGTACCCACAACGGCAGCTTGCACCATGCGATCTAAATCATCATACATGTAAAGTGCTATTTTAGATGTTTGCGTATTTGATTGATCATAGATACCGGTAACATTGCCTACGGAATCATAAGCATACTCTATATTTTGTAACGACACATTATTGCTGTTGAGCGTACTGGTCAGCGTCCTCCTGTATAGATGTGATGGATCATAGGTATGTGTAGTTGTTGTTCCGTTTGCATATTGAATAGTCGCCATTTGATTATGGGGCGCGTACGTTATCGTCGCCCAAACAACGGGTCGTAATCTACCGCTATTTCTATCTACTATAACAGATCCTACGAGCCCCCTCGCATTATAAAGATAAGAAATTTCTGTATTATTAGGATATCTTGTTTTCGTAATATTTCCCTGCCGATCATATTCTGTGGTCTGTGTGTAGTTTGTATTGTTGATCGTACGACGCTCATAGTTTTGTAGACCCTGTCGTGTGTAGGCATATTGTGTTGTGATATCAGGAGTTGTTACTACACACACTCGACCTACACCATATCCACACATATCATAGGCATATTGTATATCAGGATTATTCGGAGTACTGGAATCATTCACCTCTGCTGGGCGGTTAAGCTGATCATACACTGTTGTTGTGGTGGAATAGGGATCAGTTGAACTCACTCTATTTCCCACAAGATCATATACATAACTATACTGGGCATACTGCGCATCATTCGGCGCATGTACATCAGTCATGTGCGTACGCAACCCTCTCTTGTCATACGTAAATGTACGTATATTTCCCAGCGCATCAGTTATCTGTACAAGATTATTGTTTCTATTATACGTATACGTTGTGGTATAGATCTGACTGCCATTATGTTCACGCACGGTTTTTATATTTCCAAAAGCGTCATGGGTTACTTCTTTTATAATACCCTTTGCATTGGTAATTGTTTTATGAAAACCATTATACGTATAGGTATTTGTTCCTACAGCATGAGCAACAGATTTTTGCCTATTCAATACGTCATAAGTTGTTGTAGTTATGAGTGCCTGATTCATTGTTGGACTGGTGTAATTCATACCTGCCGAAACATAGGGCAGAGAAGATTTATAGACAAGTCCCCTATTGTTATATAGGGTGTCAGTCGCAATGTCGTCATTTCGCTCTTGTATAGGTCGAGCAAAGCCATCGGTATAGACACGTGATTCAATGGTATCATTCGCATTTACATAACGGGTTGTATGCACATACTGAGGCAAGCTCGAAATGTGATAGGTATTCTCTGTAACTTTTTCTAACTGATTATTATTGCCTGTTTGCCAAGAAGATATAGGTCTGTCGAGCCCGTCAAAAACTGTCTTTACCTCAGCATTATTGGCATCTATGGTTCGCTCTAGGGTGCCCGATGAATAATCATAATAATTTTGCGTTATCTGCCCTAACGCATTAGTAATAGATGCAGGATAAAGATTATAAGCATCATAAGTAGTTGTTGTTGTATTACCGAGTGGATCTGTGACCGTAATAGGCAAGCCATACTGATTGTACGTATACTGTGTATCAGCATACACCCCAGTGGTAATGAGTGTGCTTTCTTTACTTACCAAACCATTAGCAATTTGTCCGTAGGGCAAGTTATCAAAGTAGTACTTCTTCTCCGCATCAGGCAAAGAACTACCATCGTGAACATACATGCGTTTTGGTTTTGTAATATGAGCAGAGGCATGTACAGCATATTCAGTATCAGTATAACGATCATCACTCGTGCTGATATTGGTATATGTGCCATTTGTATTTGCATTAACTGCACCGCGCTCGAGCTCACGCGTTCTGCCACCATGATTTGTATCATACGTATATTCATTTGCCTGCGCATCTTGCACACTTGCCTGTCCGTCATAGTACATCACAACTTTATTCTCAGGATACACAAAGTAACGATTCGTGCCGAGGAGAAATTTTACCCACTTTGTTGTTTCTACTTTATATAGATTCTGATTAGTATCATATATTTCTGTTCTATATATTTGCCCTAATTTTGAAATATGATCATCATGCTCGCCAAGATTTACTAAGCTTGTATTGGCTTGATGATAATAATTTTTTGTAATATTGCCTTCTGGATCAGTAATGGTTACGCTCCCAAAACCAGCGAAGCGTCGTTCCTGTGTATTCTGAAAGTAAAAATACGCATCTTTATAATCGTAGTGCGTAGTAACTGGTGGCGCGCCCATACCCGCATCGAGTGTTATTGACTTTGTAACAGTAATATTTGATGAACTATTATTCTGGTGCAGGTTTGCACTATTCACTTCTTGCGCAGAGGTGCCGTACTCAACATGGACGCTTCCCCCTTGAGCAAGCGTGATATCTTTCAGTACTGCATGTTGCTCTTGTCCCTGATTAATATATACGATGTAATCGGACCAAATGGCATCTGATTTTTTGTCGCCATTAATATCCAGCATGGCTAATTTATTAGGACCCTCATTGTTGGGATTGCTACTGAAGTTATAAAATGTTTGAAGGTTATTATTATAATGAAAGAAACCTGTTGGCGCAGATGAATTATTCAACATACCATCGCCGGCATTAGAAAATACCCAGTAGTCATTCATGAGATCAATCATTCCATCACCATCAGTATCAGCAAGGCGCGCATTTTTAGACGAAGGAAGATATTGTTGGTTAGGTTGCCACTGGGCATCAAATACCCATCCTTGCGCTGGATTTCCGGTATTAATATACAGCCCCGTTTCTGGAATAAAGACATCAACATAACCATCATTATTCATGTCAATTAATTCTGCTGAAGTATTGCGGGAATAATTATTGAGCGCCGTGTTTATACGTATAACATAAAAATGCACAGTACCAAGTGTGTTTACGATAGCATTTGACCATGCCTGATTGTACACAAAACTTGACCCTGTATTTAAAAACACTGACTGATAATAATAAATCTGGGTATTAGAAATACGTTTTCGAGTATTATAAAGCAAATCATCGAGCCCATCACCATCAACATCAGCTAATTTATATCCCAGACATTCACCGCCCAAACCTGTACTCGACCACGCAACACTTTGCCAACCAATGCCAGTTGCGCCGTTATTAATATATGCAGTGTTAGGTTTCCAAAAATCACTATAACCATCACCATTCAAATCCGTCATAAATAAACATTGGGGACCATCTGTAGAATTATAAAAAGTATTGGTTCCCAAAACGCCAAGTGCGCTATTCCACTGCGTACTTTCTGAAAAATTCGTGCCGCTATTTATATATACCTTAGAAAGATTGATATTATTATTGTTGCCACTACTGGATCGTTGCACCATATCAATACGACTGTCCCCATTCACGTCCGCATACCGTGTTCCCCATGATGGGGCTACTGGCGCTGTTTGCCAATTTGCTCCCCCACTCCAACTAGTCGAGGCAACATCGCCATAATCAAATTCTATAGGGTTTTGTATAGTTGGCGTACCCTGAGTGTCATATCCCGTTTCTTGTATTTCTTGTAGGAGGTGGGTGTGTGAATTACTTGGCAAAGTATAATTAAAATCTACTTTTTTATATAACACATTATTATGCAAAATGCGTATGCTATGTATTCTCTTTTCTGTTATCACACGAAAACCGGGTTCTGATGAAGAACTTTCATACGGACTATTTTGCAAATCAAACAGCACTTCTGTGGGACCATCTACCGTACCATGTCCTGTATATACTATACGCGCAGGATAGATCTGACCCTGATGCTTTATATATTCGAAACGCACAACATTATCATGCACATCGCGTATTTCAGACAAGTGCCACGCATAAATATAATTTGCACTCACCTCATCAATGCGCGAGGTAGTACTTGCCCCATAGGTATACACCGTACCCGCATTATCAACCACCTGCCATACATTATTGGCACCAAGAGTATAGCTAAGAAATTCGCCTGATTCAGTGCGTGCACCATACGTACCATGTTGTGTTCCTGTTAACACCGTAACGGGTTCCAGCTCGCCAGAAACTGTAGATTCGAAACTCGTATGATTTGCTTGGCGCAAGGATCCCACGCCGCTTTTATTAATGCGCCGTATAGAAGGAATAGAGATAGACCACCCCCGCCCCACAGGACTGTTCGCACTGTTATTTTGAGAAGAATACTGTAATGCAATTGAGGGTAACAAATTTTGACGCGATGGCGGTAATGGTAAGGAATAATTATAAGTAAAGGCACCCGATGATCCATCAATCGTATGGGCATCTTGCCCCTTGGCAACATCTCCTGGGTCATTTTCTATATTTATAGTTGGAGGCAACAGAGCCAGTGATTCATCGTCATTTTCTAACTTTAGATCTGGTGGAAGAATATTTCTGCGTTGAGGATTACTATCAGGATCACTTTTCTGCTTTGGTTTATTACTGGGCGCTGGATCTATTGCTTCATGTGTAGTGATTTCTTGTATTGGTGTATTCTGGATATCTCTACTTTCTTCCTGTGCAAAAGCAGGGGTACCTGATATGACTACCATGACAGGTAAAAATAGCCCGATAATAACAACAAGGGTACATGACTTTATATAAAGTTTTCTTCGTAACATATGTGGCGCAATGCAGGGCATATCCTTCAAAAAATATGCAGAGCAAAAAAAATTAACAGTCTTTTTATAAAAATATTTAATTTAATCTTATACCATTTTAAAATAGGGTCAAGCGCGTCGCAATTAGCTTTTGCACAGTTATACTGGAGATACTAGACCAGCAATTTAATTATTAGCCTGTACTTTTATCAACTTATCTTTCCTATACCCCGACAAGTCCATGAATTTTTTGCGTATCTCGTCCACGATAATTACTGAAAATCCAACTAATAATGCGATCAGCCAATCTCGCAGTGAGAGTGCGGTCGTATCAAAAATTCTCTGCATAAAGGGCGTGTAGAGAATAATTATTTGCAATACAAATACACAAATACTTGACCCTACGA
>CAZYBJ010000018.1:786-9661 GCA_964645325.1 uncultured Candidatus Saccharibacteria bacterium | reverse complement strand
AAAAAACTTTTTAAACAGTATAAATTCTGTTATGATACAGGAGTATGGCTCATGCACCTGCACAGATTGTAACCGGACTTGATATTGGCACGAAAACAACCCGTGTTATTATTTGTTCTATTTCTCCTGATGCGCCCGAACCAAAAATTCTTGGTATGGGAAGTAGCCCCACCCACGGACTCCATCATGGATATATTATTAACCGCGCCGATGCTATTAAAAGTGTCCGTCTTGCCCTACGAGAAGCTGAGCGCGAATCGGGTGTTATAGTAAAAAATGTTTTAGTTGCTATGGGTGGCATAGGCATTGATACTGATTCTGTTACCACAACACTTGCCGTTGAACACCCTACAGGTGAGGTATCTGCCAAAGATATCAATCGTGCGGTAACCGCCTGTGAAGATATCCTGTTTTCTCGTGTTAAAAATAAACGCATTTTGCATGCTACGCCACTTAAATTTCTCCTTGATGGCGAGCCAGTGCTTGGTTATCCTGTGGGCATGCGTGGCAAGAAACTTTCTATAAAAACACTCTTTGTTACCTGTCTCGAGCATCATTTTGACGAGTTAGTAAGTGTGGTGACTGATGCAGGTGTTGGCGTTGTTGATGTTATCGCGGCCCCCTTGGCAAGTAGTTTCGCAACGCTCAATCATCGCGATAAAATGGCAGGATCTGGATTAGTTGATATTGGTGCAGAAACCGTATCCCTTGCTATATTTGAAAATAATAGTTTACTTTCTTTAAAAGTTTTTGCGCTCGGTTCGAATGATATTACCAATGACATTGCCCTTGGTTTTCAAATTCCCCTCGAAGAGGCAGAACACGTAAAAATTACACATGCACACACTTCCCCAAGCGAACAATCACCCAAAGAAAAACAGCGTGTCCACGCACAGTCAAAAATTAATGAAATTATTCAAGCACGCTTGTCTGATATATTTGAATTAGTTGAACGACATCTCAAAGAAGTAAAAAGAAATAATTTACTACCTGCTGGTATTATTATTACAGGAGGTGGATCTATTTTGGGGCAACTTCATGATTTTGCAAAAAACTATCTACGCCTCCCTATTCGTATTGCTGACGGTATGAGTATTCATACCGGCAAAAAAAAGCTACGTGATGCCTCATGGTATGTTGTATATGGCCTCTGTACGATGGCAAGTAATGATATGAGCGTACATTATCGATCACCAAGCCCCCTGAAGCAACTCTTTACGCAAACAAAAGACTCTTTTCATAAGTTATTTAAACAACTTATTCCCTAGTTTTAAAAGTAGCATTCTATAATTATTCTGTTATTATACGTTATTATTGTTATTCATAAACTAGTTACTAATTCATATGGCTCAGATAAAAACAGACGATATAAAGACTTCAGCAAATATTAAAGTTATTGGCATTGGTGGTTCTGGTGGTAACGCGGTGAATCACATGGTCAGTTCTGGAATAGAGGGTATTGACTATATCGTAATGAACACCGATGCTCAGCATTTGCACGGCTCAAAGGCTAAGAAAAAAATTAACATTGGGCGTAATTTGACCAAGGGATTGGGTACGGGTATGAATCCTGATATCGGTCGCCAAAGCGCTGAGGAAACCAAAGCAGAAATTCAAGAATCGCTGAAGGGTGCTGATATGATCTTTATTGCCTGTGGTATGGGTGGTGGTACGGGTACGGGCGCTTCTCCTGCGGTTGCGCGTATGGCAAAAGAACAAGGAATACTAACGATTGGTGTGGTAACCAAGCCGTTCTTCTTCGAAGGCAATCAGCGTATGCAATTTGCAGAGCAAGGTATTAAAGACCTTGAAAAAGAAGTAGACGCACTGATTGTTATTCCTAACGATCGCCTCCTTGCAGTAACCGAGGAAGAAACGAGTTTCAAAGATGCCTTTGCTATGTGTGATGAAATTCTGTTGCAGGCAGTAAAAAGTATTTCAGAACTGATCACTACTCATGGCATGATTAACATAGATTATGCCGATATTAAAACTATTCTTACAGATGCGGGAAGCGCCTTCATGGGTATTGGTATTGCAACAGGTCAAAATCGCGCACACGAGGCAGCTCTCGCAGCCATCAATTCTCCCCTTCTTGATATCTCTATTGACGGGGCCAAGGGTGTACTCTTTGCCATTACGGGAGGTGAGGATTTGAAAATGCACGAGGTACATGCTGCGGCAAAAATTATCACTGAATCTATTGATTCATCTGCCAAGGTTATCTTCGGCGCTATTGAGGATAAAGATATGAAAAAAGGCGAAATCAAAGTAACTGTTATAGCAACGGGATTTAGTAGTAAGGTAAAGCGACGCGACGATTCACCTATGATTACTACTATTTCTTCAAGTAGTTCACGTGTTGATATTCTCGTAGAAAAAGATCCTTTTGAGAGTGAGAATGTTGACTATAGTTTCGAAAATCGCACCACTACAATAACTGAAAAAAAATCTGAGACCATTACTGAAGAGCTCGATATTGATGAGTCTGAGGATGACTGGAGCGCAGTACCCGCCTTTCTTCGTCGCAAAAAATAATATATGTTTGACCTTATTATTATAGGTGGTGGCCCTGCGGGTTCAGCGGCTGCTGTCTATGCCGCCCGCAAACAAATGAAAACCTGCCTCATCAGTCCTGCCTTTGGTGGACAGTCTGATGTATCGCCAGAAATCTTTAACTGGATTGGTACGCCCAGCATATCAGGCACCGATCTTGCAAAGTCTCTGGAAACGCATGTACGGACCTATGAGGGCGAGTTTCTTGATATTCTAACTGGACAGCAGGTTACCAGTGTAATGCAAAAAGACGCTTCTGCATCCCCTATCTTTACAGTAACGACACATAAGGGCGAAGTATTTGAAACACGCGCTGTGTTATTAGCAACAGGATCAGGACGACGCAAACTAACCATTCCCGGAGCAGACATATTCGAAAATAAAGGCATCGTGTACTGCGCCTCATGCGATGGTCCATTATTTTCTGGACAAGAAGTAGTAGTCATCGGTGGTGGTAATGCGGGATTTGAAACGGCTGCACAACTTTCTGCATACTGTAAACAGGTTACCCTACTGAACAGAAGCGCAACTTACCGAGCAGATGAAATTACCGTAAAAAAAGTACTTGAAAAAGAAAACGTTACGGGTATCTGCAATGCTCTTCCCGAGGAAATTCAGGGTGAACAATTTGTAAAAAATATTAGCTATCGCAACACCCTTACCCAAGAAAAAGTAACGCTCCCTGTTACTGGTGTTTTTGTAGAAATAGGACAAATTCCCAATACGCACTATATCAGTGACCAGCTTGTCGCCCTTACCGAGTATAAACAAGTGATTATTGATCCATGGACACAACGCAGTTCTTGCCTTGGAATCTGGGCTGCGGGTGATATTGCCAATATACGCTATCACCAAAATAACATTGCAGCAGGTGATGGCGTAAAAGCAGTAGAAGATATTTATTTGTACCTACATACGGGAGTTTAACTTTATATTTCTATACTAAAAAACCCTGCATATACTGTGTGCAGGGTTTTTTATTTTTTAGTAATTATTTAGTTTCTTCTGTTTTTGTAGCTCCACAACATGATTCTGATTTTCCATCACAGCAGGATTTCTTTGCGGTACAGGTTTCTGCACATTCAGCACCTTTACATCCACAACATCCAGAAAACATTTTCATAATCGCGTAAGATCCCGCGCCTGCCAATACCAGTGCAACAAGCGAGAAGAAAATTGATACAGGATACATTGCCATTGCAGGTGCATTTTTATAGGTAATAAAAAATGCAACAATCATAACAATAGCCAACAAAAATGCGGCTATGCGTGTATACATACCCAACAAAATAGCAATACCACCAATCAACTCAACAAAAGTAACGACATAGGCCCAAAAAGCAGCAAATGCCATGGCATCAAACATAGCCACTGTTCCCTGCATATCGGCAAGTTTCATATACCCAGCAATGATGAATACCAGCGCGATTCCAATGCGTAGTGCCAGTAATCCAGTATTTGCATTAAAACAAGAATATTTCTTAAAAATTGTATCTAACATATTTTATATTAATCTTACTATTAACTAATAACTACGAGCTCTAGTATAGCTAAATTTGCCGAAAATATCAAAAGATCTTATACAATATTTAGCGCAAAGACCTTTCGCCATTAATCGTTATAACTTACAGATCTCCCAATCCTTGGGGGTCAGGGCTTTGATCTCTTATAGACCTCCCCCCCAACCCCCCTCCCAAGAAGGGGGGCTCCCTCGATTCAAGTTTGGTTATTATTCAAAATATCTGTATTTCTATCGAGATAATTTTTTATTTTTTCAGCAACAGAAATAGGGTTAGCGAGAACCTCTTCATTTGAAAATCGCATAACTGTATAACCTAAAGAATTTAAATGTGTCGTTCTTTCTGCGTCAGATTCTTTTTGAGAATTATGTATTTCACCATCAACTTCTATAATTAGATTTTTTGGAAGACAAACAAAATCAACAATAAATGTATGGATAACGTATTGCCGCCTAAACCTGTAACCCAATCTTTTATGATTGAGCTGTTCCCATAATACTTTTTCTGCTTTGGTTACATTTTTCTTTAACCGAGCCCTTTCTTCTTTAATTAAAACATAGGTATGAGGTTCAGCAATAACATACTTTGGTTGAGCTGGTAGCCCCCCTTCTTGGGAGGGGGGTTGGGGGGAGGTCTTTTGTATGTCTTCATTCATATTATTTAAATATATCCAGAATAATTACTTTTCACTTTGAAGGAGTGAGCTTACTACTTTTTGTTCTTTATTAGCTTTAAAAAGCCTTTCCCATTTTTCAATTTCTTCTTTTTTCAAAAGTTCAAGATCTTCTATAATTAAATTACCCAATTCGATAGACAGATTACATTCATTTTCATTTAACCTACTTTTTGTAAACATTTTATGAGCTAAGGCATTTCTTGAATCACGATACTCTGTTAAATTCTTTAATAAACCAATCTCTGATTTTGACTTTATAAAAAGTTGAAACTGCCAAATAAGATTTCCCAACGTCTTACCTTCTAAATCGTTATAGATAGATTCACTCGGGTATTTTAGTCGTAGAAAGATTACCCACATAAGAAGCATTTGAACTTCGTTTGTTTGTATAATCAATTCCCCGTACTTACTATTTATTTCTACCTTTCTATGTTTCGAAATAAGTTCAATATACTTTTGTTTATTTTCTTCAATATCCATAATATTTGTGATAAAAAACATTATACATAATTATTATAACTTTCTAAAATACGGGGAGTTATTAAATACTTTTCATAATCCTCATAAAAGGTTTTTTTGTGACTATAAAATTCGCTGTCATGATTATTTACGCTTAAACTATTTATCCAAATAGTTAAAGCTGTTGCCCATTTTGGATCCGTTATTTGTCCGTATTGTTTATAATTATCGCCAAAAACTATCGCTTTTTTAGGCGATATAGGCATTATAAAGGAATATTGATCAAAATTCCTTAAATTTAAAATCTTATTTTCATTCAATAAATTTTCTTCTTGCCCAATTACATGTACCGGGTGATCTGATATTATAAAATAATGATCTTTAGGAGCAATAATAGTGTGTAAATTCTTTTTATATATCTTTTGAACTATGTTTTCTGCTATTTGTATTGCAATAAACATTTCATGACTTTTTATACCTCTCAAAATAGAAGTATTGGTAACTAGGCACTTTTCAATATCATTAGAGGATATATTAAACTCGTTTTCAACAATTACTTTATTTATCTTACTTTTGTCACCTAATTCATCTTTACTAATAAACTTATTTAAAATTAAATAAGTTAAGAACTTATTAATCAACATTCTATACTTCTTTGTTCTTGTATATTGGTGGGCGATTAAAGTTGCTAATATACTTTCCTCTTTAAAACTTAAAGATAAACTTCCATTTTGTTCTAAAACTTTTTTAATCACTAAGGGACTGTGATTTGGTTTTTCAATTTCTTTGTAAACTTCATCAACTAACTTATCTGGTTTTTTAGTTAATTTATTTTTCCCTAAATAAAATTCGTCTCCGTTGGCAATGTGTTTAGAAATACTTTTTTCTCTACAATTTTTCGTTTTTGAGTTATAACAAAATATTAAACCACTTTTTCTATCTGAATCTATAGAGAATTTTTTAAGTAAAAATTGAGATATAAAATGATCTTTTCTATTTATGTTACTATTTGCCATAATTACAGTATATCACTCTCCCTATCTATTTCCACAACCTCTATATAGGGCTGATAGTTTTTATTAATCTTTATAGCAAAGGGTATAATATTGCGTACCTGCTTATCCTGAATCTGTATATACGCCATCAACCCTCCCATAGTGGCCTCTGAAAAATGCTGATCAAAAACAAAGTTCCCCAGACTATATATAATCCAACCCTTTTCGCCGTACCTCTCAATTTCCTGTGGCACATGCGGATGATGTCCAATAATGACGTCTACACCGTTGTCGATCATGGTATGAGCAAATTCCTGTTGCGCTTTATTAGAGCGTGTTTGATATTCCTCACCCCAGTGCATAGATAAAAATACCAGATCAACATCTTGGGTTGTTTTGAGGTCATATACTTGATCTGAAATACTTTGTATATCTAATTTACGAATACCGGCCTGTGTTTCCGTTGCGTGGGCTCCCTCATAAAAAACCGTCGAGGCAAGTACCGCTATTTTTGTATTTCCGAGTTCTGTAATATAGGGACGCTCTGCCTCTGTTTTATTACATCCTGCGCCAATACTGGCAATAGCAAACTTCTCTAAACTTGCTGGCGTTGCACACAGTGACGCCCGTCCCCAATCTAATATATGATTATTGGCAAGCGACACTACATCAATACCAGCGAGTTCCAAACCCAGAGCACTTTGTGGGTGAAAACGAAATGACAACTTCCCCCCGCGACCATCAACACCCACATCAGACATAGATCCCTCTAAATTCGCAAAGGCACGATCAGCAGACTGAATAGCAGGTGCAATGAGCTGGAACGGATACGTCCAATCCCCCTTGCCCTCATTCATGGTTTTCGCCTCAACGCCCCTATCCAACATAATATCCCCCGCTACCAGAAAATTATATACTTGAGTCTCTCCCCGTTCCTGAAAAGTCTTATTAAAAAAATTGTGTACCAAATTTTCTGAATCATTTTCAGCGTGTCCCATATCTAATACTTCTTTTTTAAAATGTGCAATATTGTTATGAATAAGGGCAAAGCTTATCCCAAGAGCCAGAACCAAAATAATTATTTTTGAGCGTGATGACATAAAAAGTTATTGTAATTTTAACATACTTTCTTCTTTTTTAATTTTTAACATAATATTTTTCAGTGCATCTACTGCTGTGTCTATATCTTGCTTTTGGGTGCTTCTCCCCAGTGAAAAACGCACACTTCCCCATACTTCTTCTCCTTGTCCATACAATGCAACCACTACATGCGACTCGCCCTCGAAATTTGATTGACATGCTGATTTTGCACTGGCGCATATACCCTGTGCATCTAATTCAATCACCAGTCGCTCGCCTGAAATATTAGGAAAGCTCACATGTGCATTGTTGGGCAAGCGCTCTGTGCGCGAACCGTTGATGCGTAACTCACCCATCTGTTTTCTAAAAGCTTTTTCTAACTCGTCAAAAAAATAGCTTTGCAGGGCGCGCAAACGCAGGCATTCTGTATCACACATATCACGCGTGCGCTCTAATGCCAAGGCAAAGGCGGCACTACCCGCAATGTCTTCTGTTCCCTCATGTGGAGGGAAGACAAAAGGAATGCCAGATTTTTTAAATAACACCGCAGTACTTTTTGGTCCATATATTTTGGAACCACTGATAGACATAAGATCAATACCCAAACGCAGAACTCCAATATCCAAATAATTACCTGCCTGTATCGCATCAGTATGGAACAGTGGATATGGGGACGCCTGCGCATGTGTGTGTTTACGATAATGCCGTAGACACTTTGCTATTTCTCTTACAGGCTGAATGGTGCCTATTTCATTATTCGCGTACATAATACTGACCAAGATAGTTTCTGGTCGTAGCGACGCGTGCAATTCTTTTACGCTGATTATACCCTCACGATCAACAGTAAGTTCGGTAAGCTCTATCTTTCCCTCTGTCTGATATGCGCGTAACAAATCACGTACTGCATAATGTTCGATAGATGAGGTGATAACATGAGGAATGCTGTCTTTATGCGTATAGCCATGAATAACCCCAGCCAGTGCAAGCGTGTTAGAATCAGTACCACCACGAGTAAAGATAATTTCTTCGGGACGAGCGGTGAGATGTTTGGCAACTGACGCTCGCGCATCACTAATAACTTTTTTTGCATCGAGGGCAAGCGTGTGAAGTGCGCCAGAATTTGCAAAGTGCAATTGTTCTGTACGCATCATTACGTCCAAAACACGCGCATCAAGGGGTGTCGCCGCGGCATGATCGAGGTAAATAATCTTTTTATTTTTTTGTTTAAGCAAATTCCAAAACATGTGTTTTATCTCCTCCTACCTCTGTATTTCTCTTTATTTTTATACAGATTCTTATATGACTAAGTAAAACATAAAAGATTTTGAAAAAGCACTTGACGACCCATTTTTGGAGGAGTATAATTTTGGGGAGAAATCAGTTCTACATAACTTAACCAAAAAAATCTACGGAGGTAAATAATGAGAAAAGAAGTTTTTAAAGCCGACCTCAAAGCTGGCTTTACACTCGCCCTTATCGCGCTTCCTTTAAGCGTTGGATTGGGGATAGCCAGTGGAGCAACTCCCATGGCGGGCATCCTTGCCGCTATCGTTGGCGGCATTGTTGGAGGACTCTTTAGTGGATCTCCC
>CAZYBJ010000018.1:0-776 GCA_964645325.1 uncultured Candidatus Saccharibacteria bacterium | reverse complement strand
ATGTTCCACCTATAAATTAATACTAATGGCAACAGTGGCGATCACGGAAAGAACAGCAACTCTGAATCTTGGTTTTTTTAAATTATTCAAATTCAGAATCAAATTGACTTTAACACAATTCCGCCTATTCATCTTGTTTTGGACGGTTTGTTTGGCCTTATTTGAGCTTTCTCTAGGCATACCTTGGAAATGGGTTATTGCAATGAGGGTTATAGCGGTTTTCACAAACTGGTTCTGGGACAACAAATTCTACAACAACAAAAACCTATGGAAGACCGAAAAATACCAGATCCAACCAATTTTTGGAAAGGTATGGCGATTTTTTCCATTCTTTTCAAAAATTTGGCTTCGGGGGAGAAAGGCCGAAGTGCCTAAGATGGCCTTCATGAAATTGTTTGTAAACTTGACCAATTTTCTTCTGCTTCTACTCATTACTTCGACAATGAGAGAGCTGGAAATTGATCCAGGTATCACACTTACTCTTGGAGGATTTGTGATTAAGGTCTCCAAAGTAGTCCTTTTTGCTATATTCATCGCCTTGCCCTTTGCGGCTTTGGATGAAAGCATATTTCCCCCAAAAGAAAGACCCGCTGATGCAGAGGCGACTCGAGTTCATGATAAACAAAAAGATGTTATCATTGCGACAGCGGGCGTATCTGAGGCACTTCTTGGCTTAGTTGCCAGAGAAGAAGAAGAGCATCAACACCCAAACACTAGGGAAAGAATTGGGCACAAAGTCTGATCATCTCCCCACAACGACGAAGAAGAAGGCCCCT
>CAZYBJ010000017.1:0-9779 GCA_964645325.1 uncultured Candidatus Saccharibacteria bacterium | reverse complement strand
CTCCCCATAGTTCACTTTCTACAGTATTTGTTTCTATACTTTTAACCTTTCCAGCAAATACGGCATTTGATCTTATCATTTCGATTCTTGGATTACCCGGTATTGCACACAAACAAGCCTGCGCCGTAGGTATGCGAATCATGCTAAACATGAATAGAAAAACGACAAGAGAAAAAATCACCCGAGTAGATATCTTTGAAGTAGTGTACTGCATATATTTCTACCATAGCGTACTTTGTGATTTTCTTCAACAAAGATTTATTTGAATACTGATTTTTTTATGATTAAAAAGACCTCCCCCAACTACCTGCGGTAGTTCGCCCCCTCCGAAGGAGGGGGCCTTCTCACTAGTCAGTTTTTATTAAGGGACTTACATCGAGGCTCCGAACATATCTGAATTACTGACAAAAACTTTACTTTCTGGGCATTGGAATAAACATACTTGTTTTCTTTTTATACTCAGCAAAATCTGGATTCTCTGCCATTTTCTTTTCGAGCATGGGGATACCAGAAACTTTTAAAATTAAAAAAGTAATCGTAATAGATCCAACAATGCCGACCCACCCACCTGAAACAGACAGGGCGATTAGCCAGATGCCCCACCACTGCACTACTTCACCAAAATAATTTGGATGTCGCGTATATGCCCATAACCCACTCTGCATTATCTTTCCCTTGTTCTCTGGATTTTTAATAAATCGTGCAAGCTGTGCATCGCCCACGGCCTCGAAATAAAATCCAACGAGCCAGACCGCTATACCCAACAGATCCAGTAGCCGAAAGCCTATTTCTGAATTTTTATTGATAAGCAATACCGGCAAAACAATCAAAAACAAAAACGCGCCCTGTAGAAGATACACCTGAACATATGAACGGATATAGAACCACTTGCCCCACTCCTTCCTCCATGCGAGATAGCGGTAGTCTTCTGTCTTGCCTTTATTTCTTGCATGAATATGTAACGCCAAGCGCACACCCCAGATACTTACCAATACTCCTACCAATATTCCTCGCACACTAAAATTTTCAGAAAGAAGAAAAGAGGCCCATGTCATAAGGACAAATCCCAACCCCCACGCAACATCGGCGACGTCATTTCTTTTTTTGATTAAAGAAAGCATGAACCACATGTTCATGTATACAAAGAGTACTACGCCGAGTATGAGAAAATAATTCATAAAGTTATTGCCCTTAAGACTTCATTACGGTTCATCCACGGCGGAGTTCCCGGTGCATTATATCCAGCGTATGCAGTCCCCTCTTCTGTTGCTACGCCATCACGGGCGAGCAGGGTGTTTAATCTTTCCTGCATCTTTTTTATCCGCGCATCTGATCGATACCCAGAAAATCGTAGTGCTGCATAGTTCTTTGTGGGAATCATAACAATGCGTACTCTGGGATCATTTGGAGTTGGTAATGTTTCCAGTGTATATGATCGAGGCATACCAAAAGATATCGTGTGCGAACCACCCTCAGTTGTTGCCACGACAGGAGCCGTCATTGTTATGGGTTCTGATACTTTTTCATGGGCATTACTCTGTGCGACGACAGGAGCCGTCATTGCTATACTTTCTTTTTTAGTGTTCCCACCAAAAATATATCTCGCAACAATACTAAAACCGCTATTCATCGATTCACTTAGAGAACCCTCTAGGGTCGTCTGTGCGACAATATGCGCTGGATACTCTCGTATTTCATATCCATTCATTTTTTTCACTACAGTATAATCTGTGTGCTCAACACGAGAACCAAAAAATCCCCAAGCAGTCCAAAGCCCGACAATGATCATACCCGCGATACAAGCAATAAGTGTATTTGTCATAATATAGTATGCTTATTAAAAAGATTATACAGCAATTTGCGCACAATATGCGCAACGTTTAGCCGCAAGGGGAATTTCGCTGCAACATTCACCACACTTTTTGGTTATCGGGTCAGCCGCAGTTTCGGATTTTTTCGTACGCGCGATTAATATATTCATAGGTTTCACTACAAAGAAAAATACTGACCCCGCAACGAGAATAAATGAAATCAGCGCATTAATAAAATGACCGTACATAAACTGACTACCATTAACCGTGAACATAAGCCCGCTAAAATCTGGCACCTTTACAATCGCTGCAATAAAGGGGGTAAGAAAATCTGACACCAGCGCACTCACGATAGTGCCAAAGGCAGCGCCCACTACTACACCAACAGCAAGATCGACAACATTCCCACGTAGTAAAAATTGTTTGAATTCATTTATCATAAAAATACATCTACCCATAATTATAGCACACTTGGCACGTACTGTTTAGTAGTCGTTGTAGATCAAAATAAACGCCAATCAAAACCTCTCGTGGAGATAATAAATAGATTACCGTGTTGTTCATATAACTATGAAAACAAAGAGGAAAATTTGCTGACGTGTTTGAAGGGCAAAATTTTATTAAAAGAAAAGAGGGTGTTTTTCTAAAACACTATAAACCTAGATTTGTCTCTATCCAATCAAACACTTTATTAAAGTTATCAATAGTTTTTGTATTCAGCTTTTTCTTAGTGATTTGATTACTTTCAACCTTTTCATAAAAAGATTTAGCAAATACAATCTTTCGTTTATCACCAACTAATTTCGAAGCATCTGTTTTTACTGCAATCTTATCGTCTATAAGCTTCATATCATCAATAGTAAACATGTTCTCTACACTTGAGACGCCTACGGTTATGTGCATTTTCAATTCAGCGGTAATATTATCACCATCGAATAAATTTTCTTTTATATCGGCAAAAGTCTTTTGTGAGTCAGACCCTCTAGTTGAATCATCATCGAAGACAGCAACCCAATCTATGCCATATCCAACACAGAATGAAACAAGGGCATTCTGCTTTCTTACCCCTATACCAGGAACAAACGCGTATCCTTCTTTTCGTCCGAGAATTTTTCTCATTCCTAGATAATAGAAATGGTCAGACACACCTTCCAGTATTACATTCTTAGGGCTTGATAAAGCAAAATCACTCACCGAAAATCCAATCGCATTCGCAACTGGCTGAAGAGCGTCTCGCTTATTCTGTGTATCAATTTTAGAAGTCGTTACAGATTCAAGTATGGTCCCTTCCCTAGGATCGTTTAGGACTAACTTGATCCGATTAAGTTTTTCAGATTCAATAAGATTTGGAGAATGTGTGGTGTAAAGGATTTGGTGACCTTCTCCAGATAACTTTTTAAATAATTTAAGAATGTCCGCTTGGGCTTTTACATGCAGATATAATCCAGGTTCATCCGCGAGAAGAATAAGTTGTTGATCATTCGAATTTTGAGCATTTAATTCTATCCAAAATGAAAGAAACCAAATCAGCCCCTTACTTCTCTGATGAGGTTTAAGCTTCTGACGATCGCGAGTTTCAGTATAGAAGTTAACATATGAAGTATCGTCAGTATCTCTTTTTTCAAAATCGTATTTAACTTCGATCTTGTTATCGTTATGTATTTTTTGTCCCCATGCCTTTTGAAAATCAACGGAAATTGTATTGTTATGCTCGTCACGAATAGCCTCACGCTCTAGATCATCTTTTTCATACAAATCGACAAAGTTTAACTTGAGTATCTCCTCAAGATTTTTTACGGCTCGATAACCCTTCACATCAGTCTTCTTTGTCTTAAGATCGGCGAGAGTTATTCGATCTGGTAAAAGATCGCAGAAGTCATTAAAGAGTATTATCTTCGGCGCAACGTTAGCCCAGAAAATAGACGCTAAATTGGCATTATCATCTCCAAGATCAATAACCTTTTCTTTATTGATCTTTTTCTCAATCGTTCCATCATCTTTAGTTATATTTTCTTCGACTTCCTGTTCGAGAATAGCAGCTTTCACAATTTCAAAAACATCTGCTGTTATTTTAAGTTCTGATTCTCCAGCAGTATTTGGATAAATGCGAGTTAATTTGAATTCCTTGATAGTCTTTATCATGTTATCATCAAAGATTGGATCTCCTTCGTCAATCTCTGGTTCATATTCGTACCTCATTCCCTGAGTCAGTTGCTCGAGCAACAATTTACTGTCATCAACTTGAAATGTACAACTCACACTCTGCATAAGCTTACCTGTAGTGGTGAAAGGCTTTGAATCCACATCAAAATTACCCGTCTCAAATGAATTCAGAGCTTCTAATATAGAACTCTTTCCTGACTCATTCTGACCAGCGAAGACGGTAATATTATCGTGACCAGAAAGAGCAACCTCCCCGGTATCGATAATTGATTTATAATTTTTAATTTGGAATGATTTAAATTTCATATTACGGCTTGATCATCAGCCTTCCTCTTGCGCCAGCAATCTGTCTCCACTGCGCAATATTGTCGTGGCCTAAACGACCAAACACAATACCAGGATCAACCTCGATCGACTGAGCGAACGAAATAACCCCAGCTTTAGTTACTGGACGATTCTTGAGAAAAACTTGATAATCCGTTGGAGGAATTAATGTGTTTGCAGAAAATTCATTTGCTTCTTTTTCTTTATCGTTAATTGTCTTACCTGTGTAATCAACAAATCTTTCTTTAACTCCGTGCAATAAAATATGACCTAATTCGTGAAAGAACGTAAACCAGAATATATCGCCGTAAGAGCCCTTTGTATTGAGTTGTACAACCGCTTTGCCCCCAATCCATCTTGCTGATCCACTAACTTTTGTATTCTTGAAATAGGGAGTGTAGACAACAGCAATACCAGCTGATGCGCATAATTCTTGTAATTTTTTACCAAATCCAACTGGACTAGTAGTTAATTTTCTGATTTCAGGAATTATTTCTTTTACTCTTTTCTTATCAAATGTTTCGGTTTGAATATTGTTGGCTTCAAGCTCTCCACATCTAAGCCAAGCTGCAAGTGAGCGTTCATCAAATTTTCCAGGGGTTTGTCTAAAGGCAATTTCTTCTGTTCTTTGAACATACAGAAGTGAATCAACTCCAAAAAACTTTAGTAAATTTTCAGCCTTAGTTTTCCAATCTGTTACTTTCTCAATACATCCAATTGAAACAAGCTCTGAATAACAATTGAATTTTTTTGCTTCTTCAATTTCAGCAGCCATTTTATCTTCAACTGAAATACGCGCACAGTTTAGTTCGTAGTTTTTTTGAAGGTTATTCCAAAACTCAGCCGGAGTTCCAATAGCTCTCTCAAGCTTAAGGGCAGTATCAGGTGTAATAGGATCCTGACCATTAATAATTTGGCTTATGTGCTTCTCGCTTAAACCAGTTCTTTTGGCAAGATCAACTTGTGTTAAATTTAAAAAACCAAGTTCATCCTTGAGTGACTCTCCTGGGTGTATTGCGATGTCTGGATTGTATGAAAGTTTTGTAACCATAATATTTTAATGAGGATCCACGACCTCGAAAACTTGAACACTTGTGATTTCGACCCAACTTGTATATTCGCAGGTTGGTAGGAATATAAGCCTATGGGGCTGACCAACATCGACTGAGAATAAACCCTTTCTCCTTCCTGTGTGCTCGTGGAATCTGGCGCTTTTGGGGAGTTTTTGAGGATTATCAGCGGCCTCAATTTCTCCTAACCGCTGAATAATCTTCCTAGCCCTTTGAGCTCCATAAACAACAGAAAGGGATTTCTCAGTTCGATATAGAGCCTCTTCTTTGTCATTTTTGTAGCTCAATTTCATAATAGCATTGCCAGTATGATATCGCAAATATTATTTACCCACAAGGTAAATAATATATAAAAACATTAAATATGGGTTTTGTAAAAACAAAAGCCCCGTCTTAATGGAATCGTTGCCGAGAAAGTTTAATATGACACCTCTAGGTACTTCGATGCTTTTCTAACTTGTTGCCAGACTAGGATTCGGTCACACGTTCTGAAAATATATACTTCGCTACGCTCCGTTATACTTTCGACCCGCGACCCCGGCTCGGCGACAATCACTCGCTTCGCTCGTCTTGTATACCACCTCCGCCCTTCTCATCCTGTCTGTAGTCTACAAAAATAAGTATCCCAACACTCATCGCGTCGGGATACTTATTTTTGTTGAGATACTCGTACTGGAACCGTTGGGTTCATTACTGGGTAAGGTTCCATTTAGCTATTCTCTATCATATCATAGCGACGAGACTCGTGTGCTTCAAAAAGTGATAGTCCTTTGGTATAGATATACGTTGTAAAAAATATAAAAACTATTATTAACTACTCTCTATTGTATACAAAAACTAGGTTTCATCATGAGAGAAGAAAGTTGACAGATAAGAAAAACACGCGATCGCCCCACTGAAGAACTTCTTCTCGAAGTAGTCTCACTTATACGATTGGACTCTATAACAGAAATAGTATTGGAAAACATATTATTGATATAGATAGATCCATTATGCTCTACAATTCCAAAAGGAAAATCGCCAACGGAAATTGTCTCTATTGCATTATTATTACGAGTATCAATCACAGAAACAGTGTCATCATCACGATTGAGAACATATATTTTATCATCATATGCCATGCCCATCTGAGGAGCTGAGCCAACAGAAAGAGTTTCAATCACCGTATCGGTACCAGTATCAATCACAGAAACCATCCCCGTATTGAAGTCGAGTACATACAGAAGATCGTCATTAGCAATAAAATAGAAAGGAAAATCGCCAACGGAAATTGTTGTGACTGAATTCGAATTCGCTGTATCAATAACAGATACCGTATCATCAGCACTATTTCCTATATATACCTTATCACCCACAGCAATAGCACTGCGAGGATATACGCCCACAGGAACAGTATCGACAATAGTATTTGTTGTGCTGTCGATCACCGTTACCGTACTATCGCCCTCATTTGCAACATAGATATATGTACCAATACTCGTAAAAGCATAGGGATTGGCTCCAACACTTACGGTATCTGTAACCGTATCTGTAACAGGGTCAATAATAGTAATAACATCATCAAAATAATTGAGAATTATGACCTGATCTAATCCATCAGTACCAATTACATAGGGTGCATTCCCTGCACTAATGGTCGCGATAACTGTCTTAGTTGTTGGATTAATAACCGACACACTGTCACCAAAAAAATTGATCGTGTAGATTTTATTATGAACGTAGACCATTGAATATGGAACATCTCCTACTGGTATTACATCAGTAATAGTATGCGTTGATGTATCAATCACAGATACTGTGTCATCACCCAGATTCGTTACATAAAGCTCATCATTAACGATCAGTTCACCATAAGGACTGTCTCCAACGAGAATAGTAGTAACAACACTATCAGCAGACACACTGTAAACAGCCAGCACACACATTAAGAAACCTATAATAGCAAGAGCGGAAATGATTTTTTTCATAATGTAATAATTATAGCAGATTTTTTGTTTAGAATAATAGTCACTGCATTATATCACAAAAGATATCTATTTGTATGTGACCCAAGCGCACGAACTACGCTCTTGTTTGTTGAGATACTCGTGCTCGAACCGTAGGGTTCATTGCCCCATAAAGCTCGTTTAGCTATTCCCTATCATACGATAGGGACGAGACTCGTGCACTTACAAAAAGTGATAATCCTTCAAAAACAAATTAAGATTATCCGCTTTTGTAAAATAACTTCTTGTGTATAATATATATGAACGATCATAAAATAAAACATTAAATTTTTTCTAGAGAGCTTGGTTAGGTCGAACTTTTCGACAATCCAAGTGTTGTGCGTCATTTTAGACAAGCGCAACCAAATTATCAACTAACACTAAAAAAATGACAGAATACACATTACCCCATTTCGGAAAATTACAAACTGAAAATCTAGACGAGTATTATTGTATCGATGTTGAACTTAACGGAAAAAAAATTCAAATCGACCTAAATTTTGAAAACAAATCAGTCGATATAGTAATATTCGATAAAATAAAAAACTTTATTGAAAATATAGAGAATTTTGATAAACAAAACCAAGGCTATATTAAAAGTGACTTTAACGATGAAAATGGAGATACAGTAAAAGAATACATAACATTTCATATTGAAGAAGGTGAGGAATTTTTGGAACAAATCGGCATTTCAACCGACAATACTGACAAAGAACATGCTCTTTTGGCAAAACTGCACTTGACTAGAGTTGGACTTTATCCAGACGACAAACATGATACTTCTTGTTTCGCGGTTTTCGATTATTCAATTAATAAAGATTTGACTGACCAGTTAGTAGTAGTAAATACAGACGAAAACGGAAATTTAGACGGCTTAAGCTGGGAAAGTTAAATATGAAAGAATATCGTTACAATGACAACAAAAGTGATAAATTTTGGCGGATTGAATATATAGAATCCAATCTTCTTGTTAATTATGGGAAAACTGGCACGATTGGTAAGTTTCAAATCAAAGAATTCGATAGTACCAAAGAATGTGAAAAAGAAGCCGATAAGCTTATTAGCTCTAAAACAAAAAAAGGGTACTGCCTTTTCCCAGATTTTGAAGCAAATAATTGCTTTTATTTTGATGATCAAGAAATTGGACTTCATGCGTTAACATCGCATCCAAGATTTCGTGAGAACTTTACTAATGATTTTTATTTTGACTGCGGAGATGAAGAAGCCCCTTTTGGAAGTGATGAGGGTTCAGATACCCTGGCTCAAATAGAAGAAGATTTGCGAAAAGGTAAAAAATTTGACTTTATAACTTTTCCTAAAAAACTTATAGAAGAATATTGGGATATGACCTATATTCCCGCAAATGATATTTCTCTTCACAACATTGAAGAGTTGCTCAAAACAGATGAAATGAACCTAATTCAAAGTGATATGGTAACTTATGCGACCGCTTTTGCGCAGATCAAAATAACAGGGCACATTGATAACGAATTAAAAAGAATGGCATTAAATGCAATGAAACGACTTGAAATAGTCGCTCAATTGTTAACATGGAATACAACAGGTAAACCATCAGAAATTAGAGCAAAGATGATGGACGATTTGGAACACTTTACTATGAAATAACACAGCAGCATTTTCTATCAATACAAAAGATATTTCATGAAGAGGTTTACCGACCAAGTTCAGAAAATCTGCTTTTTGTTCTTCTGATATAGATAGTGATGAGAGAAAGAGTTTGATGCGGGTGAGTATAGCTTTTTTGTCTACATACTGAAAATACCCCAGAATTCTCTTCTGATCCTAAATCTACTCTATTCTACGTGACTCGAGCGCACGAACTACGCTCTTGTTTGTTGCCAGATATCTTTCTCGAGAAACCCGTGAACAAAGTGTCACGAAAATTTCCTAAATCATAAATCTTACAACCATTTCCTCTCAACCAGAAACAGCCTCATGTCCTCTATCAAACTATCAGAAAGATTTTGTAGTGAAGGCAGCCTCTTAGAATATCTCCTTATACTTTCTTCAAAATATGGAAAGAAATATTTGCCAATAATTTGTTTTTGTTTATTTTTTTCTTTTTTATATAAAGCAAACTCGGATTCGGGCATAACGACATCGAAGGAAAGCGCCTCGTCCTTTTTATAATATGCCACTTTTGATTTCCAACCAGAGGCTATTGCATCATTTTTCAATACTCTAAAACAAAACCAAAATTCGAAGTCAATCGAACCGTATTTATCGCTCAAAATCGTAGAGAAGTCTAGAAGTTCTTCTTCTATCTCCCAAACCTTCAAATACCCAGGGCAATCTGCTGTCAATCTTATTCTTTTCATTAGATCAGTATATCTTTTTCAGGCACATATTCAAAATACCCCAGAATTCTCTTCTGATCCTAAATCTACTCTATTCTACGTGACTCG
>CAZYBJ010000016.1:7167-9817 GCA_964645325.1 uncultured Candidatus Saccharibacteria bacterium | reverse complement strand
CCCCAGGCAGGCGCTACGGGCTCTTCAATGATTAAAGTCAACGCACGCCACAACGAGCGTACCCTACAAAAGACCGACGCAGAAACTACTGTTCTTTTTAGAAATTAGGTTATAATACTCTATAGATGAATTATAAAGAGAAATACTAGATATTATTTGGCTAAAAACATTTTATGACATATTTTACATCATCATTAAAAAATCTTCTCAAGGCGATACAAAGCATTGCTCTGATGCTCTCCCTGCTTGCCCTTATTGGGATAAGTGTTTTTGGTACAACCGCTACAGCATTTGCCCAGAATTCACCGACCCCCACAGGGCCGTGTACTATTTTGAAAGATAAAACTCGATTTTATATTCCAAATCCAGGGTCCCATATACATACTAATATTATGGATTATGGCTGGTTTAATCGTAAAGATAGAAAGATTGCATATTTGGATATCTATACAGAAAATTGTATTGGTAAAAAAGTAAAAGTCGGTATTACGTCACAGCGCACCGCGGGCGCGATATTGGACGTTGCTCGTATGAGTGCTTCTGGAAGCGATGAATTTCTTATAGAAGATGACGGGAGTGGAAATGGGAAAGGTTCTTTGAGACTATCATTTTTAATAAGTGAAGAAAAATGTAGAGAATTAACTACTCAAGAAATACAAGGTAATATAGCCCAATTTTTAAAAGTTATGAATGACCACAAGGCAGAGGTGATTGAAATTGCAAAAAAGTTCGATCCTGGTTTTGATGAAAATACATTTAATCAATTCGGGCCATCGTACATGGAAGGTACCATACTACCTTTTTTATTAGGGGTTGCGGATATTCAGTATGGCAATGGATTTGATATTTCGCCAGTTGATTTATTTATTAATGGCGCACCATATAAAACATATACATGGACTACGTCATCTTTTGGCCTTGAAGATATTGAATCATTCGTTGTTGGTCCGGGACAGCAGATATGGGGGAACACTCAATCAAATCCGGCCGTAGGAATTGCAGTGAATGAAATTGCAACACGTGAAAATATACAATTCATCAGTTCGTGTGATTATGAGGCGTCAGTGCGCCCCGCAGAATCAAGTATCCTTGGATCGGTTGCGGGAAAAATTAAAGTTGGGCGTGTTCAATATCAATGTTTTGATGACGAGCCATTAACGGGAATTCTAGGTGGGAATCCCTTTGCGACTGATAGGCAGTGTAGTGATGGAAATGACGAAGAGTTCGTTCGTCCAATGCAGTGGACTTTTGACAGAGAGCCACTAAGTAATTTAGCTAATAGTACGGGACTGGACTCAGATTCTCCTTGTTTAGATCAATTTGGGGATATTATACCCGGCTGTCAGGAACTCCTTGCGCCCCTTCCTGGATTTGGCCGTACCATAGATGACAGTTTATCTATTGGTAAATATGTTAACACTGCCTTTCAAATGGTTATGGGGTTTTTGGGACTTGCGGCAGTTATAAAAATAATTATGGGCGGTATTAAATACATGACCTCTGATACTCTATGAGCAAACAAGACGGTAAAAATGAAATCATAACAGGACTCGGTGCACTACTAGTACTTGTTTTTGGGTATTTATTATTAAATACGATTAACCCTGATATTTTGAATTTGAATTTCGGACTCAGAACTATAGAGTTAACCATCGATGCAACAGTTGATAATACTATTGCCGAACAAAATACCTCGAGTCAGGGTAAAAATTATAAAATGCTTGGCACGTTCAATGATCCACAACCAAGTGTGGGGAGTTCAAAACTTGTAGAGGCAAATGCCCTTCTTAAAACTGACAAGGCAGAAGTTGTGCGTGTTGTTGCGGATGTTGGAGGCGCGACTGATACTCGTGGTACGATGTATTTTCATCTTAGTAACGGCATGATTGCATCAGCGCCGATGGGCAATGGCGCTCGGGGTGTTGCTGAGGAGGGCAAGGGAGTAAGTGGTGACAAAAAGACTCCTAAGGGAAAATTTGTTATTGGTGGAAAATCTGGAAATATAAAGGCAGCTTTTAGTTTTTCTAAAAATCAAGAAACGGCCATTTTAAATAAACAGGGAACTAATATGGGCGCACTCTTTTTAGGACTTAATATTGATCCAGCCGGTGACTATCGGGGCATTGGAATACATGGTTTTGCTAGCGGTAATGTTCAAAGCACTGCAGGATGTCTCAGTCTTGCTAATGGCGATCTGTTGTTGGTTGCTCGATATATTAATGCGGGAACACCTATTAGCATAGAATAAGTAATAATTCTCTATGAGCAAACAAGACGGTAAAAATGAAATCATAACAGGACTCGGTGCACTACTAGTACTTGTTTTTGGGTATTTATTATTAAATACGATTAACCCTGATATTTTGAATTTGAATTTTGGTATTGCAAAAGTAAATCTTGAGCTCGAGGGAGGATCCACAGAATCCAGTCAACACTACTCGACACAAAATAGTAGTGGCGAAACGGGCGCAGGATGTAGGGCACTCGATACTGCGCTATTGGGGGGAGAAACATTTAACAGTAATGCTAAACGTTTAGAGGCGCTCAAGATTAAAGAGGGCAAAGGTGGTTCTGGGTTCTATAAAATAGCACCTGGCTTTTCAAAAATATCCAGTGAAACAGCAGTAATTCCTGCCATGAGGAAAATAGT
>CAZYBJ010000016.1:0-7157 GCA_964645325.1 uncultured Candidatus Saccharibacteria bacterium | reverse complement strand
AGGGCCCTTTAAAGGTGATGATGAAATGTTGAAATATATTTATCAACAAGCCAAGAAAAATGACGTGGAAACATTTCTTGCACTCTCTATGTGGAAACGTGAATCAGGATATGGGAATGCAGGTGTTGCAGCAAATGCCCACAATATAGGCAATCTTCGTCCAGGATCCAGCTGGAAAGGGAAATTATATCAATCAACCAGCGGTGGAAAATATAGAAACTATAAAGAAACATTCGGGCCAGATTCTTGGAAGGAAGGTATTAAAGATTATTTTGCACTTATTGGGAAATATACCAAAGAGGGTAATGATACCGTAGAAGAAATTATTGTTAAATATGCACCTTGTAGCGATAAAAATGATACGTTGCATTATATTACGGGTGTGCGTGATGACCTGAATAAGGCCAAGATAGAATTACAATAGATTGTATCTATGCTATTATAGAGTCTATGAGACGTGGATTTTTTATATTGTTAGTATTGGTGGGACTTTTTATTATTGGTGCCTTTGTCTATATTGGTTTTTTTGCACCGAAAAATGGAGAGGGCGAACGGAGAACCTTCCTCGGCCTTGAACTTCCCTTTGGTGATCCGCGCCCCCCTATTGTTGACGAGGGGACGGTTGACGAAGGGCCTTTTCCTGATGATAGTGCAGGAGGTGAAGATATACCTGCGGGTGCAACAAAACGCGAAAAGCTTTTTAATATCAGTAACCAGCCTATTGCGGGGTTTGCTTTGTATACCCGCCCCAAAGATGTTCTGAGTACCGCAACACAAATAATAGAAGTTGCCGATCCAGCAACAGGAGAAATTATTACTGAGGAAATAAAAAAAGATATTGTAAAAACAATACGAAGTCCGCGTGTGCGCTATGTTGATAGTATTTTCGGTAATATCTATGAAACAGAATTTACCGATTGGATACAGGAAAAGTATATAGCAAAAACAGGAATGGTGGATATTGGTCAGGCTTTATTTGGCGGAGAAGATACAGTAATTTTGCGTTATTATGATCTTTTAAATGCGCGAGTTGAAACACAGCGTGGACGTCTGGTATCTACGCTCGGCACAGTAACTTGTCCACAAACATTTGATCAGCGCCTGACCATTGGTGCAACGGGTCGAACAGTAGAAGAATTACAAGTATTCTTGCAAACACTCCTTAATAAAACGACACAACTACAGCCGGGTATTTTTGACACAGCTACACAGGCCCTCGTTCAGGATTTTCAAAAGAGTTTGGGTATGAAGCCCGATGGAATTGTTGGTGCAAAAACAAATCAAGAACTAACCAAAATATGTATAGACCAAGAACGTGAGCGACGTTTATCGCAGGTTGCTACGCGAGATTCTTTACCGTACCTGTTTTCCAAAAGCTTTTTTGCTGATCCTATTATTGACGTAGTGATGTCGCCAGATATGACTAATATGTTTACCTTAATAAAAGCAGCCTCAAGTGTTTCCGGAGTACTCAGTACGCGCGAGGGGACGAATACGCGACAAATATATAATATGCCTTTTTCTGATTGGATCATTGAATGGCCATCCGCCGGAGTTATTACGTTGACCACAAAGGCCTCAGGACTCGTTCCTGGGTATATGTATAGCATTGACGTGGCTACAGGTAGTTTCCAAAAGGTTATGGGTGGCTATAATGGATTGACCACCCGCATGAGCCCAAATGGTACGCGTGTGTTATTCCAGTACACGGATAGCGATAACACTATTCAGGTCGGTATTTTTGATATACAAAAACAAAGTATTAAAACACTTCCTATAAAAACCCTCCCAGAAAAGTGTGTTTGGACAAAGGATTCTATTACTCTGTACTGTGGTATCCCTGAATTTTTTCCGCTGGATGCGGTATATCCCGACGAATGGTATCAACATTTGATTCAGTTTGATGATGCATTATGGAAAATAAACACACTTACCAATGAATCGGTGCTGGTAAATACTTTGGCTGATTTTCCAGATAATGCTGATATTACTTCACCGCAACTGACCCCAGAAGAAGACTTCTTCTTGTTTATAGATAATGATACAAAAGAGCTCTGGGGCTATGAATTATAAATTATTTTTTGTTAAGTATTTTAAACAATTTTTCAGCATGCTCTACAAAGTTTAAGGGATCCTCGGTTGCATGTTCTGGCCACACCCATACATGGGCGTGAGGAACTTCTTCGCCGGCAACATTAATTCTGATACATTCTGTATGAAAAGCCTCTCTTTGTGCGTTAGCTACTGTGTGTACTAACTCAAAATAGGAGGCAATATTGGGAGACGCTGTACGGTCAGTTGGTAGGTCCCAAACCCAGCGAAATACTTTCTTGGGCACAACCTGGCAATGTCCTGCATTACGGGGATGAATGTCTAAAAAAACAATAAAATCAGCATCCTCGTATACAATATGTGCTGAAATGTCTCGATCAATAATTTTTTGAAAAATGGTTTTTTCGTTCATATTTTTAAAATGGTAGTATATACTCATGAATATATAAATAATATGAAGACAGTATATCATATCGCTCCTGATACAAATGAAAAAGTTTCTTTAGAAGGGTATTCTCCATTGATGCAGAAATTGCTCCATCAGCGAGGCATTTTTGATATACAGCATGCTGAAAGTTTTTGTAAACCTGATTATAAAAAGATCAGCGATCCCTACATGCTTCACGATATGGGAAAGGCGCTCGAGCGCATATATCTTGCTCTGAAAAATAAAGAAAAGATTACGATATATGCAGATTACGACGCAGATGGCATTCCTGCTGCGGTAATTTTATATGATACTTTTATAAAAATAGGACATAGTAACATAGAGGTATATATTCCTCATCGCCATGACGAGGGTTTTGGTTTGCATATTCCTGCACTTACTAAAATTGCAGAGGGTGGAACCAGTCTTATTATTACCGTTGATCTGGGAACGAGTGCGGTTGCTGAAGTACTTCATGCCCAAATGCTCGGCATAGATAGCATAATTACTGATCATCACTTACCCGGAGAAACATTACCCAATGCGATTGCCCTCGTAAATCCAAAGTTAGGCAAATATCCCGATCCTATGTTGTGTGCCTCGGCAGTTGCATTTCAGTTAGTGCGAGGATTACTCCATGAGCTGAGTGTTAGAGAACCTATTTTGGGCATAGCACTCCCACTTGCGGGATATGAAAAGTGGCTTTTGGATTTGGTTGGTATTGCAACTATTTCTGACATGGTACCACTACGTAATGAAAATAGAATCTTTGCGTATTATGGTTTGAAAGTGCTCCGCAAGACAAAACGACTGGGCTTGCGTACACTCATACAAAAACTCGGTATTACTCTTCCGTATATTACCGAAACTGACATAGGCTTTTCTCTGACACCGCGTATTAATGCGGCGTCGCGCATGGATCATCCTATGCGCGCATTTGAATTACTGATAGCAACAGATCCTGTGGTGGCACAGAACACGGCAACGTATCTCATGAAAAAAAATGAAGAACGCAAAACTCAGGTAGCAACCAGTATGCGTGCCCTCCATAAAAAGTTAGGACAAGTAACATTGCGCGATATTTTGGTTACGGGTGATTCAACGTGGGGACATGGCATACTTGGCCTTATTGCGGGAAAAGTTACTGAACATTATAAGGTGAGTACTTTTGTTTATACGGAACACCACGACGGCACCCTGAAGGGGTCATGTCGTGGATACGGATCAGTTGATGTTACACAACTAATGGCGTTGTTGCCAGCAGATACCTTTGTGCAATTTGGGGGCCATGCTGGTGCTGGGGGATTTACTATTGCGCGCGACAAAATTCATTTGTTAGAAGATTTGCGCTGTGATGCCCTTCTTCAATTACGTACTAGTGCTAGTGAAGGTAATACTGATGAATCAATAATTACGCAATCTATAGCCGTAGATGCACTCGTATGTCCTGATGATATTACTGAGAGCTTATATAGAGACACGAGGCAGCTTGCCCCGTTTGGTATGGATAATCCAGAACCAGTATTCGGCATGAAGGGAATAGTAGAGCAGGTAAAATCCTTTGGTAAGGGCAATGCACATCTAGAAATAGTATTTCAAAAATCTCACGGCAGAGTGGTGCGTGGCATTGCGTGGTATACCGCTCCAGAAAGTCTTTCATATATACCAGAGCTCGGACAAGAGGCAATACTCATAGGTACCCTTGAAGAGTCGCGTTTTATGGGAAAAAAAGAATTGCGTCTTAAAATACTTGATTTGGTACAGAGTCTCAATGAGTGAAAAACTTTTCCACAGGGATGTCTTTGCAAAGGTTTACGTTTTTACGTATACTTTTTATGAGTATGACATAGACACGTGCAGTGTTTATTCATACTTGTGATGACTGTTTTTTGCCGCAACGCCATGCGGTCCTGCACACACATTATACAAAACACGTACTCTCTCTTTCCAACGAGTACGTGTTTTGTGCTTTCTGGTATACTTATAGAATAGTTATTATATGCAACATAATCTTGATAAAGATCTTATTATATTTACTGATGGCTCTTCGCGTGGGAATCCTGGACCGGGTGGCTATGCGGCACTGGTCTTGTATCCCAAATTAGATGAAGCAGTTGAATTGGGGGGTGCCAAGCCGCAGACCACCAATAACGAAATGGAATTAACAGCAATTATCGCGGGTCTTTCGTATGTGATGAGCAATACAGAAAAGATACATATATACACAGATTCTCAGTATGCAATGAATGGCATAGAGTCGTGGATGTATGGATGGCAAAAAAATAATTGGCAGAAAAAAAATGGCGACCCCATTATGCATCCGAGACTCTGGCAACAAATGTTTGAACTCGTTACTGAGCGTAAAAAAAATAGGGGAGAAATAGTCTGGCATCATGTATCGGGTCACGTGGGAATTCCTGCTAACGAGCGGGTAGATCAGATAGCAAATGCCTTTGCCGAGGGCAAGAATTTTGCATTATATAGAGGTACCTTGCTTCAGTATCCCACCGCACATATTCTGGATATTCCGAGTGATGCCGAGCTTGTAGATATACGTGCTGATAAAAAAGCCAACAACCCTAAAAGTGCCACTAAAAATCAAAAAGCATATTCATATCTTTCGTATCTTAATAACACCTTGGAACGACACAGTACATGGGCACAGTGCGAAACGCGTGTACGAGGTACCAATGCAAAGTTCCGCAAAGCAATTTCACCAGAACATGAACAAGAGATTTTAAAAGAGTGGGGATTAAAGTAAATTAAAACATGTGTTACTATATAAAATATATGGAATCATCAAATCTCAAAATAGACTATCCCGAGGGCAAGCTTTCTGAGTTTGAAGAGTTAATGAAAGAATACAAATTAGACGAAGCAAGTGATACATTTTTTGATCGGTTGGGCACGGTATCTGTTGCGTTGATTGGACTCCTCGCCGCCTTTGCATGGGATCATGTCGCGAAAGAACTCTTTATGACATTTTTTCCTAAAACCTCATCGCTGGGAATGCATGTGCTTTACGCAATTACATTAACGCTATTGGTCGTAGTTGTTTCATTGAATTTACCGTCTGTGCGTCATTATATGAAATTCAAAAAAGCCATAAAAGAAATGGGGAAGAAGAAGGAGGAGGGGGGTAGCAAGTAATAATATATATGATAAGTTTAAATGAAATTCGTAGAAGGGCAGATATCTTTTCAAAAGAATGGGATAGGGAATGCAATGAAGATGCCGAAGCAAAAAGTTTTTGGGATGGTTTTTTCGATGTGTTTGGTATATCGCGACGACGCGTAGCAACATTTGAATTTCAAGTGAAAAAACAAGATGGATCTGCTGGATATGTAGATGTTTTTTGGAAGGGGGTACTCTTGGCTGAACATAAATCACGAGGCAAGAGTCTGGATAAGGCGTTTATACAGGCTAAAGATTATTTTCCTGGACTTAAAGATCAGGAACTTCCCCGATATATTATTGTTTCTGATTTCGAAAAGTTTCGTGTATATGATTTGGAGCAACAAATAGAAAAAGAGTTTTTACTTAAAAATCTTTCACAGCATATAGAACTTTTTGATTTCATATCTGGATATACATCAGAAATTAATTATGAACAAGAGGAAGAGGTGAGCATACGCGCCGCACGTTTGATGGCAGAATTTCATAACGAGATAGCAAAAACAGGTTACAGCGGGCACGACCTAGAAGTTTTTATGATTCGTGTATTGTTCTGTTTATTTGCTGATGATACCAGAATTTTTGAAAAGAGTTTTTTCAGAAATTATATAGAAAAAAGAATACAACCAGATGGCTCAGATTTGGGAATGCATCTTGCACAGATATTTGATGTATTAAATAGGCCTCATGAAAAACGACAAACAACACTCGATGAGCAACTACAAAAATTTCCATATATAAACGGTGGAATTTTTGCTGAAGCTATCGCGCCCGTTTCATTAGACGCAACGGCATATATAAAGCTCATAAAATGTTGCGAGTCTGATTGGTCGGGAATTTCTGCATCTATTTTTGGATCATTATTTCAGGGTGTTATGGACGAGCAAGAACGTCGTCAGCTGGGCGCCCACTACACTTCTGAAAAAAATATTTTAAAGGTTATTCGTCCGCTTTTTCTTGACGAGCTGTATATTGAATTTGATCAGGTAAAGTATGATGAAAAGAAGTTAAACTTGTTTCATACAAAACTGAGCCGCCTTACGTTTCTCGATCCTGCATGTGGTTGTGGTAATTTTTTGGTTACCGCATATCGTGAATTACGAAGATTAGAACTTGAAATACTTATTTATAAAAAGAAAAATAATCAAATGACGCTTTTGCAAACAGAGGAGCTTTCAAAAATAAATATCAATCAGTTTTATGGTATTGAAATAGAGGAATTTCCTGCATTAGTTGCACGTACTGCAATGTATCTGGTAGATCACCAAATAAATATGGAATTAGAAAAAGAATTTGGGCTCTATCAGGTGCGCATTCCCTTGCGCGAGCCTGCAACTATTATGCATGCCAATGCGCTGGGTGTTGATTGGGAGGAGTTGGTCCCAAAAGAAAAACTTTCCTATATTTTGGGCAATCCGCCGTTTGTTGGTGCTCAGATTATGAGCAAGAGTCAAAAAGAAATCCTACTAAACGTATTTCAGGGTTCAAAAAATGTAGGAAATTT
>CAZYBJ010000015.1:0-10008 GCA_964645325.1 uncultured Candidatus Saccharibacteria bacterium | reverse complement strand
TAGACAAATCAGGTATTTGGGATTATGATAGAACTATGAGTTTTTGAAGACTCATGATTTATGCGCCATACACAAACACTGTATACCATTTCGGGTGAGAGTATTCCTCGTAATTTACGGGAAATGTCTCGCCCCCCAGAACAACTGCATATATGGGGCGATCAGCCCCCTTTATCTCCTACTACAAAATATTTAACCGTAGTGGGTTCTAGAAAATTTACCAATTATGGCGCCTCGGTCGTTGCATCATTGATCACAGAATTACGTGGTTACAACATCACCATTGTTTCTGGACTTGCCCTCGGTATTGATGCACTGGCGCTCGAGGCGGCTCTTGCTGTAGAGCTGCGCACGATTGCTGTACCCGGATCGGGACTACACTTATCGGTGCTCCATCCAAAAACGAATTACAATCTTGCTCATCGTATTGTTGCATCAGGTGGTTGTTTGCTTTCAGAATTTGATACTCATCAAGTTGCCACCAAATGGACCTTCCCTGCACGCAATCGCCTCATGGCGGGGATTGCTGACGCAGTACTGGTTATAGAGGCACAGATCAAATCAGGCACTCATATAACCGCAGGACTGGCCGCGAACTTTGGACGGACTGTTATGGCAGTTCCTGGATCTATTTTCAACAGCCAATCAGAAGGCACCAATCATCTCATTAGTGAAGGAGCAACCCCTGTGCTGTGTGCGCAGGATATTGTAGAGGGACTGGGACTCACCGTTATTAACTCACTCTCTGCGACTACTCAAAATATTTTTAGCGTACAAGAACAACTGATTATAGATTTGCTCTCTCAGCCACTGCAATGCAGTGATCTTGTACGTCGCACAGAACTCCCTCACCACGAGGCAACGACACTGCTTTCTCGTATGGAACTCTCTGGGTATATTTACGAGCGAGGTGGATATATCTATAGAAAATAAAGCTTTTTTGAATTACTTGCAAGTTATTGCCAATGAAATATAGTACATACATATGAAACTGGTTATTGTAGAGTCGCCATCAAAGGCAAAGACTATTAATAAATACCTCGGCAGTGACTATACCGTCAGCTCTAGTGTTGGGCATATTCGTGACCTCCCAAAATCAAATACCAATGCGATTGATATTCCTGGAGGGTTTATTCCCCATTATGAAATTTCATTGGGCAAGAAAAAAGTAGTTGACGAACTGGTCCACTACGCACGAAAAGCTGATGCTATTATTTTAGCAACTGACCCCGACCGTGAAGGCGAAGCTATTGCATGGCATCTCGCAGAACTTCTCAGAGAAAATCTAGGTGAAAGTATTCTCACAAAAACAAAACGGGTTACTTTTAATGCTATTACCAAAGAAACTGTTCTTGACGCTATGAGTCATCCGCGAGATATTGATCAGAATTTACGCAAAGCCCAAGAAGCCCGACGCGTACTGGATCGTCTCGTCGGCTATGATTTATCTGGATTGATTTGGAAAAAGGTTCGGTACGGCTTATCAGCAGGACGTGTACAGTCGCCTGCCCTCCGCATTATTATGGAACGCGAACGTGAAATACGTGCGTTTATTCCCGATGATTATTTTATATTAAGCGGTATATTCTCGCCCACTACTGATCATAGTCAGCGCTGTGTACTGACCTGTGATGTTGAACCACAAACACGCGAAGAAGCCACGCGTATCGAAACGCAAGCACGGAAAGGATCCTGGAGGGTTGTTGCTATTAAAGAAAGCCGGCAAGAACGCAAGGCGCGAGCACCCTTTATTACTTCAACACTTCAGCAGGTTGCCTCAACACGACTTGGTTTCTCGCCCTCACGCACAATGGGGACAGCCCAAAAATTGTATGAATCAGGACATATTACGTATATGCGTACCGACTCGCCCAGCCTTTCTCCAGATGCTCAAACATCTATCCTTAAATTTATTGAAAAAAAATTCGGGAAAAACTATGTACACAGAACCAATTATGCCAGTACTTCAAAAAATGCCCAGGAAGCCCATGAAGCCATTCGTCCTACTGTTATTGACGACGTGACCAACAGAGGGCTTACCAGCGACCAGCAAGCCCTCTACGAGCTGATCTGGCAACGCACCATATCATCACAAATGGCACCAGCTGATATTATGAAAACAAAACTTTCTGCCTCTATTGCTACTACTGATGCGAAGGATTTTCCATATTTTAGCACCCATGGTTCGCGCATTCTCTTTCCTGGGTGGCTCCTTGCTGATCCCCTATCACGCGGCGAAGATGTTGAGGTTCCTCAATTTGCACAGAATGATCCCCTTACCCTCCATGAACTAACAAATGAGCAGAAATGGACACAGCCACCCAATCGTTATAGCGAGGCGGGATTAATTAAAGAATTGGAAAAGCGTGGCATTGGACGTCCTTCTACATATGCCTCTATTATAAAAACACTTCAAGACCGTGAATATGTTCTCAAAGAAGGGCGAACGCTTATACCTACAGATACTGGCGATGTAGTCAGTTCTTTTTTGGAGCAACATTTTACGAGATATATCAGCGATGACTTCACCGCACAAATGGAAAATAATTTGGATGACATTGCCCGAGGCGAAGCAGACTATGCAAAAACACTCGGAGCTTTCTATACCCCCTTTCATAATGAAGTGCTCGGAAAAAATGATATAGCAAAAATTACTAATCTTGGCGATGCCGATAAACAGTTCGTATGTCCTACCTGTGGAAGTTCTATGGTTATTAAACTTGGTCGTGGAGGAAAATTTCTTTCGTGTTCGAATTATCCAGAGTGTGAAGGCGCCCTTACCTTAACGGGCAAAGCACTTGCTGGCGATGGCGAACCCCTGGGTATAGACCCACAAACAAAACTCCCTGTGTATGTAAAAGAAGGCCGCTTTGGTGCTTATGTGCAACTGGGCGAATCTCCTGAAAAAGAATCTAAGCAAGTTCAACCTAAAACCAAAAAACTAAAAGAAAAGAAACTACCGCAAGCAAGCAATATATCAGCTGTAATAAAACCAAAACGCGCAAGCCTGCCTCGACACCTTACCCCTGAAAGCATTACTCTTGCCGAGGCATTACATCTCCTTATCTTGCCACGCACTCTCGGTATTCATCCAGAATCTGGCGAACCTCTAGTGGCCAATGTGGGTCGCTTTGGCCCCTACATCGGTCATGGGCGAGAATTTCGATCACTGAAAAAAGGCGATGATCCGTATACCATTAGTTTTGATAGGGGGCTCCAGATTCTTGCAGAACCAAAAGCTCTACCCAAAGGTGTAACCCTCGTAAAAGATTTTGGCAACATAGGAAAATCTACCAAACCTCTACGCATACTAGAAAGCCGTTCTGGAAAGTTTATTCAAAAAGGGATGAAGCGCATCTATCTACCCGACACTATAAACATAGAAACCATTACACCAGAAGAACTCCTTGCCCTCAGTCAAGTTGCATAACAAAAACCCCTCTCTCTGTTTGAGATGAGGGGCTTTTGTTTTTTAACTTAAACTATTTCGAGATTATGCTGAGAGATCAACCGTAACCGCTGTTCCACCCTCTTCGCCGCGGCAAATTGGTGCCATAGCTGCCTGTGTTTCTATACCCACAATACCGTCTTGTAATTTAAGATTTCTTGATTTTTGGAATTTAAGTACTGCATCTGCTGTTTCTTGGTCATATACCATATTAGTAATATCACCAGCAAAGTCTCCTGTACTTGCAACAATTGCTTTTACACGTGTTACATCTTCGTTTGCACTGCCCAAACTTAGATTAAGATCAACAGGACATAACAATCCCCCATCTACACGCTGACGCATACCTGAACGTGGACGAGTTGAACTACGAGCAATCAAGGCACGAATAGCACTACCACCAGAAGATGTACTTCCTGAAACACTTGTAGGGGCATCAGGATCAACCATATCGAGCACTCTAAAGTCTTTTGAAAGCATGTCAGTAACTAGAGCCATATCACCATAGAAAGCAATATCTGAACCACTTTGACCACCTTGTTCTGTAGAAATAACTACAGGAAGAGCTGGATTAGAAATATCAACAAGGGCATTGTCTCCTGTGTACATAGAGGTTACTAGTGCGCGATTTCCCTTTATAGAAATACCGTAGGGGTGATCAAATGCACTACTTGCCGTAGAATCAAGACTGGTTACCAATACTGGATTTTCTGGATCGCTAATATCAACAACGGTAAATCTACCTTCCCCTGCTGTACTTGCGCCGAAGGCGGTAACGTATGCATAACCACGACCATCTACAGCAACACCAATTGGATTTCTAAGTTCTGACGAACCAGGACCTACGTGTGGTGACCAAATACATCCATCACGTCCAGGCATAGGGTTAGAACAACCACTAATAGGTGAGAAAATAATGCCTGTAGTATTCGTATTAAGATCTATCGTATGAATACGATCGGTACCAAATGTAGTAATAACTGCAACACTACCATCAAGAGCAATTTCAGTTGCTTCAACGTCACCACCAACTACTCCAGCTGGATCAAATTTCCATGTTTTATCATATACAGGAACTGCTGGATTGCTAATATCAAAACGCTCTATTGAGTTTTGTGTTGCAAGATAAATCATTGAACCATCACGAGTAACACCATTTACACGAAGTAATGAATTTCCGTTAGCATTATCAGTATGCCAAACAATCATTGGGGTTGTTGGATTCGTGATATCAACAACAATTAATGAAGGCTTTACTGTACATGCGGTCGATGCTGGACAAGTAATCGTTACATAGGCAAATTTCCCTGTAGCATCAAGTACTACATCTGATGCCATGTTAAACATGTTATCTGTTACAGAACCAATAATTTCTGGATTTTTTTCATCACTGACATCAATAACAGAAAGTGACTTCCCGTGCCATGAAGCAACAACAGCAAGGTCATTTGCCTCACTCACATCAACGCCAAAGGCACCCAAAAGAACTGGGTCATTTATTGCACCAATCTCTGTTAATGAACTCAAAGCAGATGCTGTTGGGGTAAACACGGTAAATGCACCGAGTAAAGATACACCCACAAGCGTTGTTGTGATCACTTTTGTATATTTTTTAATTTTTGTAAATTGCATATTAAAATATAATGTAAACTAATAAAAATACTTCGCCCTTCTTTTAACTTATAGAGAATAGTCTAACAAAGTAAAATTGATTTGTCAATGCTTTAGAGAGATATGTTTATACACAGATATGTATAACGTATATATATTTACTCTTACGCCTGAGAAATACGCTGTGAATATTGAGAAATATGTAATATAAGAGCAATACTCACCAAAGAAAACATAAGCGCGGTTCCTCCCTGACTCATAAAAATAAGAGGCAATCCAGTTAATGGAAAAACGCCCATGATGGCCCCCATATTATAAAGCGATTGAATAATAATGAGCGAAACCAAACCAATCACCAGTAGGCGTGCAAACATATTTGGCGCTCGACGAGCAACATAGAGGCCACGGAGCGCAAATAACAGGTAAAGAATGATAAGTGCAACAGAGCCCACGAATCCAACCTCCTCTGCAATAACTGCAAAAACAGCATCTCCCATAGGCTCGGGTAGGTAACTAAATTTTTGAACACTTTGTCCATATCCCCTACCCAATAAACGTCCAGAGCCAATAGCAATAGATGCTTGGTATACTTGATACGATGCACCTTGCAGATCATGCGCTGGATGTAAAAATGTTTTTATACGAGTTAACGTATATGGCCGAACAATAAGGAGAAGTCCACTCGCGCATATAAAAATTAAAAAAAGAATAAGAAAGTCTCGCCAACGCGCGCCCGAAACAAAATACATTACTATACCCGTGCTTGCAATAATTAAAAAAGTTCCCGTATCAGGTTGAGCAAGGAGAAGCCCGCCGACAACACCAATCATAATAACCAAGGGAATAAGGCCGTGGCTATACTCCCCTATTTTTTTTACAGCAAAGGAGTACCATGCTGACATGTATATAACAAATCCGATTTTTAAAAACTCAGCAGGCTGAAATGACACAGGACCTAATGAAAGCCAACTGGTTGCCCCACCATGTGATAAAGAAATACCTGGAATAAAAACAAGTGCTGTAACTACAAGCCCACCTATAAAAATATACAGTGCATAGGTTTTAAAAAAAGTATAAGGAATTTGAAATATAATATATCCTGCGATAATGCCTCCTATACAACCCAATACTAATTGACTGAGGAGAATACGATAGAACTGTGCTGGATTCTTGGCAAGTACAGACAAGGCACCCGATGTAAATACAAAAAGTCCTACAACAACCAAGGCAACCACAATCCAAAAAAGTGGTTTATCAAATTTTAATTTATACCAATACGATCGTAGTCTGTTTTGCATGAAAAAATGAATCTATCCAATAAACGCAAGCAAGATTCCTGCTATAACTGCCATTAAAGTAAATATCCAATAGCGCATGGTTACCTTTTCTGAACCCCAACCCAATGCTTGAAAGTGATGGTGGAGGGGTGCTACGAGAAACAACTTCTTACCCAAATAACGTTTTGAAAGTATTTGAGCAAAAGAAGAAAATGATGTTGCTACCAATGGAAATCCCATAATCAGAATCCATAGGGTTCTATCTAAAAGAAAAATAATAACTGCGAGGAGTAGCGTAAGTGCCATCATACCTGTCTCGCCCATATAAAATCGCGCAGGAGGAACATTAAACCAGAGAAACGCCAAGAGTGATCCCGCAACCACAAAACACAATGTTGCAATATCTATTTGCATCTGTCCCAAGGCAATAAACCCAAAACCACCATATATAATCGCCATCACACCACCCGCTAACCCATCAATACCATCAATAACACGACTAGAGAAAATACCCAACGTTACTATAATTACCAGAGGAATAAACAACCAACCAATTTCAAGAGGTCCACTAAAGGGTATATATACACTACTCATATCTAATTTAAAATAGAACCAACATGCATATACCGTTGCAAAAAGTACTACTAAACCAATCAGATATTTATCATCGAGTCCGTGTGAAAAACGTTTAATAAGTTTAGGGTAAATTTCAAGTATATCTTCGCATAAACCAAAAATACCACCGAAAATAAAAGCAATAAACGGCAGGAGTGTTTGGTTTGTACTTAGAAAATCAAGTTCCCTGGTAAAATCACTTGGTACAAAACGATAGGTTAAAAATATCAGAAGTGCCGTAATACACACACCTCCCCAAATAATCACTCCTCCAATACGCGGGGTGCGCACTTCTTCTTGCGTATTATGAATAGTTTCATATGTTTTTGAGATAGCGTCAGGATTATCTACTTCACGTGCAAGATGTTTCCACATTTTTTTCTTATACATAAAACGCGTTAATGAGGGGGTAATAGCAAAACCCACCAAAAGGGCAAGGAGCGAGGGTAAGAAAATTTTAATAACAATAGGCATCATAGAATTATTTGTTAAGAAGCTGATAGATAGCTCTCTTGATTATCGAGTAATGTGTACACTGAATTAATAATTTCTAATATTGCATTCATGTCAGTAAATCGTTCATTGAATGTTGAACCAAGTATAACCACAACTAGAGCTGGCTGACCAGGGTACTGTACTACGGAAAGCAAACTCCCTCCTGCATTTGCTGTGTATCCTGTTTTAGAAAATAATATATGATCAAAATTTTCTATACCTATGTGTGTATGTGTTGCTGTGTACTGATTGTTCTGTGCGTCAGTAACAATTTGTTCTGGTTGGGCAAGATTGCCATAGATTATATCTGGATGCGCAGCATGTACATATTTCATAAGTTTTATCAGATCATCTACTGAGCTCATCGTACTTGTACTTAATGCGCCAACATCACTATCGAGCCCTGTTCCATTTATAAAATAGGTACCAGTCATACCAAGAGTCATTGCCTTGGTATTCATATATTCCAAAAAATTTGGAATACCTTCTACTAAAGCATATGCAGCATCATTGGATGAGGCAACGAGCATGCTCTTTACCAAATTAACTACTCCCCACTCTTGATTCTCAAAAAAGAACTCTTCTCCTGTTTGTAAAATTGCCGCATGAGAAATCTTAACAAGCGCAGTTGGTGGATAGAGTTCAAGCGCACTCACCGCAGTCATTATCTTGGTCAAAGATGCAATTCCTACTATGAGATCAGTATTTTTTTGATAAAGATATTTTTGATCGTTCAAGTCATAAATACCAATAGCTTGAGCAACAAATGTTTTTTCAGAAACCTTTTCTTTCAGGATTGTATTAAAGAGATTCTTTTTATACTCATATTCACGGCTGAGGTATTCTGCCTCTTGGAGATCAAGTGCGCGCACATGGAAACGAAAAAGTACATAGCCCAAAACCAATGGCACCCCGAGTAACGCCAACAACCCCGCCGCAACTAATATCTTTTTTTTTGATTGAAAACTATTCAACATATATATACTTATTCTTCTGATGCTTCTGATTCAGTATCGGGAGCATCACTTTGTTGATCACGCAAAAGTGCTTCTATCTTCTCTAACAAAACAGATTGTTGTGGGAGTTCAGTTATATCTTGTATTCCCAAATAACGTAGTGTGTCATGCGAAGGTATATAGAGTGATCTCCGCTTGTCATCTGGATTATCTTTTTTTTCAATCAACCCACGTACTAATAAATTTCGTAACATGAACTGTGAATTTACACCTCTAATATAATCCAAATCAGCCTTGGTAACACCCTGTTTATATAAAATAATTGTTAGTGCCTCCAGTGCTGCGCGGGACAACTCTGTATGCATATCTTTTTTATGCATCTGTTCTAAAAAACCCCCCATTTCCGGATGAGTTGCTAACATGACACGCCCGTCATGTTCAACCACCACCAAACCCCTTGTTCCGGTACTGAGAATATTTTTAAGTTCTTGTACATTTTCTATGATTTCTTCTTCTGTGCTATCCAACATACGAGCAAGCCACGCATACGAAACGGGTTCTGTTTTATAGAATAAAATACTTTCAATTTGTGCTGAGCGTGATATATGCATAGAATCATCAATTACTATTTTGAATAATCATATCTGAGAAATTTTTTTCTTGGGTAACGTTAATTATACCATTTCTTGCCATTTCCAACACCGCCAAAAAACTGACAATAGTATACACGCGTTGCTCTTTGGGGGTTGCATCAGGTAGTGGCGCGCGCGAAAATTCATTAAACGAAACATTTAATGCACCCTGTATTCTTTCTTGTAAGCGCCTTACCAACTCATCAATATGAAGAGCGGTACGTACACGTACTTCAGCCAATTTTTCTGTTTGAGGAACTTGTCCTAGTAACGAGAGCAGAACCTCTGGAAAAATATCCAGACGCATATGTACTGGGTCGGGAGAAAATACAATCGCACGCTTAAAAGAAAAAGGTCGCGCATACATAGTCTTTTTATAGAGCGCCTCTTTAACAAGGAGAGCTTGGTCTTTATATATCTGATACAACGCCAAGCGCATTTTCAAATCATGCACACTTTCTTGCTCTTCTTCAGTCAGTTGTAAACTTGGCAACAGTGACTTTGATTTTATCAGAACAAGGGTTGAAGCAACATAAATAAAATGCGTGCTATATGAATAATTTTTTATAGGCATGTTTTTTATATGCGCTATATATTCATCAGTAATATGAGCAAGAGAAATATCATTAATAGCCAACTTGCGCTGTTCAATCAGGCGCAACAAGAGCTCGATAGGACCCTCGAAATCGCCCACCTGCACCGCAAATTTTTGTTGTTCGTGTACTGCGTTCATGTTGTTTTAATTATTATGGACGAAGACGTTTTACATCGCGTGGCAAATAGGTTGCCTCACGAATATTTGCCAAGTCTAGTATTTTCATAATAATACGTCCCGGCCCAAGCCCACCTCCACCATGCGGAGGACACCCAAAACGGAAGAAGTTAATATAATCTTCCAGTGGTTCTAGACTCATGCCTTTTTCTTGCGCTTGTTTGATCAATATTTCTGGCCGATGTTCACGCTGAGCAAGAGT
>CAZYBJ010000014.1:0-10515 GCA_964645325.1 uncultured Candidatus Saccharibacteria bacterium | reverse complement strand
GGGCCTTTTGATTGAGTTGTTAAAATTTCTTTAAACCCATTGAGGCACTCTTCAACGGTTTTCAAGGTTGCATTTTCCCCGAAAACATCTTCGGGGCATTCTGCCTTCCTCAAGAGTGTAGATAGTTCCTCATACGTTGTTATTTTTTGCTCCATGGCTTCAGTCTTTTTTAGTGATTAGATTGTGAAAAGATTCATTTTAATAATACATTTTAAGTAACTTGGGTCAAGTAATTATAAATATACATACTTGCCCTTAATACTGAATATGCACCATGAATTTTTCCCCAAAACATGTCATGGCAATAACCATAGATTTTTATAGTATAATGCAATATATGGAGCCAACTTTTAATCAACCGCCTAAAAATACATTTGAAATTAAAAATGAGTCTAGTGATTTTAGTAATATAGTAAAAGAAGCACAAGCACGTACTGATTTTTATGATAAGACTATTATTCAAGATATAGAAATTCCCAACTTTCCAAGTAAGGTTGAAGTTGTTTGGAATACTTACTTTGGCGATGGTAGATTTCGTGGAGTTTCTTTAAAAATAAATAGAAAAGAAACTTCTGAGAATTTAGTAGAGATAAGTATCGGCGATACCTATGAGGGAGATATGGAAAATGCACATCTTGTGCCGCACTATTTTGATGTACATCATCGTTTTGTACATACAGAAAATATGACCGATGAGGAAAAACAAGTAAAGAATATAGGATCTTTTTCACTGCAAAAAGCAGAAGAAATAGTAAGGTTTTTTGTTAAAGAATTAAAAGATCCCCTGACAACCAATGAAATTGGTATGCTCACTAATCAGCTCGACGTATTTCGTTTTGCGCAAAAGAATGGTTATCAGATACATAATGCCCAGCAAAAAGAATCCTATGAACAGTTAATGCAAGAAATGAGCGAACACCAGAAAGATAATGATTTTATTGAACGAGGTATTTTGCCGAATTATCGATTTATAGAGCTACAAATTGATACTCCTCATGGGCCAGAATATACTACACAAGGTGTTATTGTCGATATGAAGAAACTTAAAAAGTATTGTGATGAAAAAAAGCCAGATTTTGAAAAGTACAGCCATTTATTAGAAGATAATGAAAGCAAGCTTCTTCTTATAGGTATTAATGAATATACAAAAAGAAAAAGAAGTATGCGCGCAGACGAACCCCATCCATTCTTTTTGGATTTCTATTTAAGTAAATCTTTATAATTTTTTAAATAAATACTTAAATTTTTCCCCAAAACACGTCATGATACTGCCATATGTCACTATCCATCGGCATGGCGTGAACACAACACGACATAGCTATGGGGGAGAGAATGTCTACTTTTTGCCGTTTGGGTTGAGGATAAAAATTAAATAGTTTCTTTTAAGAATAATCAATATATATTGACTTTATTCCTGATATAGTATATAATAATATATATAAAGTTCTTTGAAATTTTACTTACGAAAAGTGGCCATAGCTACAAGATGCTTATATATCTAAGCTTTTTATAGCTATGGCTACCCACTTCGGAATAGCTGAGCATAATTGCCGTTTACGGCCACCAATCTATCAGGTTGGGAATAATTTCAGCTATCAGCTGAAGGAGGACTTATGTCAAAGTATGGTCATATACCACAGAATGATTTCGAAGCCCTACTCAATAAAATGGGGGGTGAGGAGGTCATGCGCGCTTTCATGCGTGGTGAGTATCATTTTGTTCCAAAACAAAAGTCTGGAGTAATTCAGGTTAACCGTTCGGTTGAGCCCGAATATCCAGAATGGGCAAGGGTTATTAACCCAAGTCTTCAGGTCAGCGGACCTACAAGCTATGATGTTTCAACCCTGGATGTATGGCGTGGAGTCAATAGATTTGACACCGCCACTTACAAGGTGCGACACATCTACGACACCATTAGGGTGAATGATGGGACTCTGGAAAACTACATTGGTCTGTCTGATCTCTATGCTATCGAAGAGCAGGGCGTTGAATTTTTCAATCAATTTTTCAGAGAAAAAATCATCTACGCTTGGAAATCAGTTGTGGAAGATACGCGGGATAAAGGGTGGAGAGTCCCAATGCTTTATGTGAGAAATGAAAAATTCACTCTAAGCTGGGTTTCATTGGAATCAGAGTTGGGCACGTCTGCCCACGCCCCTCGCTTTCGCAAGTAATGAAGATTCATTTAAGACAAGTTGGCCACCTCATTGTATGGGGTGGCTAATTTTTTTTGTCTAAATAAGTCTACAACATTCACAACGTACACATGTTCACGTTTGGGTAAAAGAAAAGCCCACCGAAGTGGGGGTTTCTTCTTGGTTGTATTATTCACATCCAATACCATTACCGTCTCTATCAAGTCCATATTCATCATACCCAATGACTCTCACCGGGCCTCGTACATATTCTGGGCCATTACCCGACCCTCCAGCGCAGTCAACATCAGAAGCGATTGGTACGCACCCAGAGTAATTTGAGCTACATTGAGTTGTCGTCTGAGCCTTAGCGGGGATTGGTACAGGAACTTCAATTTTGGGCTGAACAACATTAACGCTTTTTTCTGGAACTTTTACTACTGGTGACGTAATTGTAGTAGTCTCTGGAATCTTTGCCTCTGGTAAGCTCGTAGTCGCTTCAGGAGTACTCATCGCATTCATTGCGGTTGCAGTAAGTGCTTGATTATCAATAGGAGAAGTAGTTGGTGTCTTTGAACCACCACTACCTGCTATTATTAATAAAACAACAGCTCCAATAGAAAAGAGGTATCTTTTCTTTTTGTACCATGGTCGTGTATTTTCCATATGTCTTAAAAGTGTTAGCTATTAAGACGCAAAAAGTTTTTCAATGAACCTACCATACTCTTTTAACTTAAGATTAACAAGGTCATTTATTTTTAAACTTGATATCTTGATATTTCTCCCAAAACACGTCATGATACTGCCATATGTCACTATCCATCGGAATTGTGGGGCTGCCCAATGTTGGAAAATCAACGTTGTTTAACGCTCTGACAAAAAAATCTGTCCCCGCAGAGAATTATCCCTTCTGTACTATTGATCCATCAGTGGGCATTGTTCCCGTGCCTGACGCGCGCTTGGCAAAACTTTCTGCGCTCTCAAAATCACAAAAAATTATTCCTGCCGTAATTGAGTTCGTTGACATCGCGGGGCTCGTAGAAGGTGCGAGTAAGGGCGAAGGATTGGGAAACCAATTTCTTGCCCATATTCGCGAAACGGATGCTATTTTACAAATGGTACGCCTCTTTGATTTGCAACAAGATTCCGGCGAGCTGATCAACCATGTGTACGGCTCGGTAGATCCTTTGCGTGATATTAAAGTGATCAATATGGAACTGATCTTGGCTGATCTCGAAACCGTTACGAAGCGTCTAGATAAAGTTGCGCGTGATGTAAAGCGAGGGGATAAAGATGCGCTCCTTGAACATACGGTACTCTTGAAATTGCAAAGTACGTTGGAGGCAGAACAGCTTGCCAATACACTTATCCTGACTCCAGAAGAAACAGCGATAGTAAAATCACTGCACTTGCTTACCCAGAAGGCGATGATTTATGGACTCAATAAAAAAACAGGGGGCAAGAATTTGGACGAAACAGATCCTGAAAAATTTAAACAGGTGACTGATCATATTCAGTCACAAAATGCTGAATATGTATTAATAGACGCTGTAACAGAACATGACCTCAAAGATTTTGATGGGGAAGAGAAGCAAGAAATGCGCGAGGGATTGGGTGGAAGTGACGACGGCATTGATAATTTGATTCGCTCTTCCTATCATTTGTTAGGATTGATTACGTATTTTACAACGGGCGAGGTAGAGACACGCGCATGGACGGTGCCGAAAAATTCTACAGGGCCCGAGGCGGGCGCTGCAATTCATACTGACTTTCTAACGAAATACATTCGCGCTGATGTCGTTGCTTATGATGATCTCATAGATGCGGGTTCACTCGCCGAGGCACGCAATCGCGGCAAACTCCGCACTGAGGGCAAACTGTATATTGTTCAAGATGGGGATGTAATAGAGTTTAGGATATAAGAAAATTGACAGAAGCCTAATTAACAGTTCTAAATTTGACAAGTTAGATGGGCCGTGCTATATTTTCTGTATTACGACGAAGAAGATCCCAAACGGCTTATTACCTAGGGGGTCTTTTTCTTTTCTATTTTTGCTCGCACATCTATATCATCTAAAACCGCAACGTAGCGCGAATCAATTTTCTTATATAAGGATGACGCACGACTTCTATCGGGCAAGAGAATCTTTATGCATATATTTCTTTGCCCATTTCGAAAACTACGCTATAATAGTCTACGTTACTTTCTATGATAGTTTTTGATCGCGTTTCAAAACAATATGAAGACGGCACCCTTGCCCTCGATGATATTTCCCTGGAAATTAAACAGGGCGAGTTTGTTTCTATTATCGGACATTCAGGTGCGGGGAAAACTACTTTACTCAAAATGATTTGGGCAGAGGAACAGGCAACACGCGGTGCGGTGTATTTTGATGATCGTGATATTGCGTCACTGCGTCGTTACGAAATACCCCTCCATCGTCGTCATGTGGGTGTGGTCTTTCAAGATTACCGCCTGTTTCCTCATAAAAATGCTTTCGAGAATGTTGCCTTTATGTTAGAGGCCTCTGGTCACAGCGATGAAGAAATTGAATCAGATGTGCCCTATGCACTCGACCTCGTTAATCTCGCCGACAAGCATTATCGTTTTCCTCATCAATTATCAGAGGGCGAGCAACAACGCCTCGCTATTGCGCGTGCCATGGTACATCAACCACGTATTATTGTGGCCGATGAACCAACGGGAAACCTTGACCCTATTGCGACGCGTGAAATTATTACTATTTTGAAAAAGATTAATGATTTAGGTACAACTATTTTACTTACTACGCACACTCCTGATGTCGTTAATGAATTGGGCAAGCGCGTAATTACCCTTCATGATGGACGTATTATTCATGACGATGAAAAGGGAATATATCGAGAAGTGCCACGGGATAAGGGCTATAATTTATCAAAAATATAATTATTTTGTATGTCATCACATAATTTTTTCAAAAGAATGCTTCGCTCGGGTATGCAACAGGTATGGCGCAATAGCACCGTAACCATTGCTTCTGTATTGGTGACAACGGTAACACTCCTGATTATTTCTTTGGCGCTGTTTACTAATGCTGTACTAGTATTTTCTCTTGAAGAAATTGCCAAAAAAGTAGACGTGAATATTTATTTTTATCCAACAGCAACAGAACAGGTGGTATTTGAAGTTCGCGACGCACTGCAAAACTTACCAGAAGTTGCTGAACTCGGTTATATTTCTCGTGAGGAGGCTATTGAAACCTTTCGGGAGCGTCATCGTGGTGATAGTTTAACTCTTCAGGCACTTGAAGAGTTGGGAGATAATCCACTTGGTCCAGCGCTGAACATTCGTGCGCATGATCCTTCACAGTATGAATCCATCGCGCAGTTTTTGGCTCCGAGTGGGGGTCTGACCAGTGTGCAACAGGCGCTGATTGAAAAGGTAAACTATCAGCAAAACGAACTCATTATTAAAAAGATCTCCGGTGTTATGGACACGGTGCGCACGCTGGGTATGGTGATTGCAGGAGTCTTTATGGCACTTTCTGTATTGATTACTATAAACACTGTTCGTCTGGCTATTTATGCTTCACGTGAGGAAATTTCTATCATGCAAATGGTTGGTGCTGATCGTCGTTTTGTGCAGGGTCCATTTTTTATTGCAGGTATGTTTTATGGATTAGTATCCGCTGCTATTACCATTATTGTATTGTACCCAACGACGGTATGGATTGCGCGCATGACTACCAGTTTCTTTGGTGGGCTGAATCTCTTTGATTATTATATAGCTAATTTTATTTGGTTAGGTTTGATTATTTTTGTAGTAGGTATTTTGATTGGCTTGATATCGAGCGCCCTTGCCGTGAGAGCCTATTTAAAGTAAGGCACTTGTATTTTATCTTCTTTTTAGGCAGAATAGGGAAGTTCGAGTATACACATACTTGCACTGCGTAGCCTTGGCGAGCAGTGCCAGATCGTCTAACGGTAGGACATCTGCTTCTGGCGCAGATAATTGGGGTTCGAGTCCCTATCTGGCAACAAAAAACAAAAATCTCACCTGTGTATACAGGTGAGATTTTTGTTTTTAGAATGCTCAGTAAGTAGACGAGAAAGGCGGAGAAAAATGATTCGGGGAATCATTTTTCGAGCCAGGGTCGTGAGCGCATATTTTTAACGAGCATAGCGAGTATAAAAATAGCGACTCCTGACCGAGTCCCTATCTGGCAAAATTTGACAGCTAGCACGAGATGTGACTTAAGTCATAGTCTCGAATGAGCAATCAATTAATAAAAATTAAAGGTTAATCTTCGGTTATCATCTCTTAACTGGTAAATAGCTAACTGGTATTCGAAAATAAATTAAAAGATGTATAATATTGCTCATATTGGAACATTATTCCAAGGTCTGATGCCTGAACTATTATTAACAACTCTAAAGGTCATTTTAGGAATACTTGCTTTATTTGGCGGTAAAGAATTGATTAATAAAACGATTCTCCGTTATTCCAAAAAACAGCAAAATTTTTACAAATCTAATTCCTTAGGTGAGGCAATTGGTAGAGATAAAGTTACAAATAATTATTTTTTCAGTACACCTAATGTTGGTAACCCCGAAGATTTATTTAATAGAGAACTTAATTCAGAAAGAATGAATGAGAAGATCATTAACTTTTATGAGATTGGTTTTGCCAAATTAAATATAGAAGAGCAAGAAATTAAAAAAGTTACCAATTTAATATATAAGATCTCACAGATAAGGCTAAATGGATTAAGGCAATCTAAATTCCCAGAGAAAGGCTCAACAAATGACCACGATCGTCATATTAGAGGAGCGATTTTTGCCTTTGGTACAGAAAATTTTAATGAAGAATGGAAAGAGCACGCAGCTTCATCATTACGTGAAATGCTTTCGCTTTTCTCAGGTGCTGAAGATGATTTTGGGAACGCTTTGAAAGACTTAAGTAAAGAAGGATTATTAACAGACGCTGATTTTAGTAATATAAAGTCGGCATGTATTAAAATAAAAAAGTACTATCAATATTTTACTGGAATTACTCACCATGAGCCACCAGCAATAATAAATGGATATCGACAACTTGTTGACTATTCTGCTCAAAGTAATATTTGTTTAAGTTCGGATAGTTTTAAAAGAGTTTTTTGTGATTTTTTTGTAAATATAAAAAAGATTATTGAAAATGTAAATATATGAGTCAATTAGAATTACACAAAGAAATAAGTAAGTTTTTCATGGGAGGTACCAATACTGCTTCCGCTACTATTGCTTTAAAGTTAATCAATTCGAATCGTGACGCTAAAAGATTCTTTTTTGCTTCTGCTAATGAAGATTGGCTTGATTGGTTGTGGAAAAATAACTTTTTAGAAAAACTTAAAGAAAAAACAGATGGTTCTAATCATTATGCTTACGATCTACCAGAACTTGATTATTTGGCTCGTATTGTTGATACAAGCCCCAAGGTTGCTGATGTAATTAACTCTATAGAAATTTCAGAGGCAAACTTTAATCCAAATGTAGTTAATGGCTTTTTATGGATTATTACCTCAATGCCTGCTGAACAAATAAAGACACTTACCAAGAAGATTAGGGATGAAGAATGGTTACGCTTAATGCATAATTCAAAGTCAGGATATGATTTCGTAACTATTATAGAGAAGTTAACTGAAAAGAAAGAATACTCTGCAATTTTGGAATTAGCTGAAGCAATTCTCACTGTTTTTCCTGAAAAAAATCTTGAAACATCTGGATTCAGACAGGATGGACCTTTTTGTATTGAAGATGTTAATGCCTCAGGTGTACTTCAGGCTCTTGTGGCAATTGATCCAATATATCGAGAAAAAGCATTACAGATTAGTATCAAGGCTCTTGGTGATGTAATAAGACTTAGTTCAAAAGATAGCGCAGAAGTTTTTGAATACGATGATTCATTTGCATTACATGAAGTTGATTTTTTCAGAGATGAGTTGCAAAATAGCTTAAACACTTCATATTCTGTAGATACTAAAAATCTGGCGCTTGCTGTTAAAGATATTATTCGGCAAGCTATTGAAGGTAAATGCGATAATAAATTTGAAGCTCAAAAGCTATTGGATTATGTAAACAGTCTTCCAGATAGTCGTTTAAGATGGAGGTTAAGTTTGTTTACCCTTGTGCAATGTCCCAATACTTTTATTAAAGAATTACAAGATTCTTTGTTTAAACTTTTTGAAGTTGAGAATTATTATAAAATCGAGGACGGTACTGAGTATAAAAAAGCACTTAGTGTTAGCTTTCAGTATCTATCTGAAGATATTCGTCAGGAGTACATATCCAAGCTGTTTAGCTATTTTTCAAAAAAGATAATACAAAATCCCAAGCAACTTTGGCACAAACGGGTAGGTTTAGAGATCCTATCAAATATTTGTGAATTTTTGAATAAAGAAGCTTTGAACAAGTGCGAGGTTATATTCGAAGTCAGATGCAACGAATCACACAAAGTAGAGCCTATTGTAGTTGAAAGAGAAGTCGGCTTTATTTCTCACAGATCACCAGCAGATATTACCCTACTTTCAATAGAGGATATAATAATAAATCTAAAAACAATCTGGACTCCTGAAAGTTTAGCTAGCCAATTTAAGGATGATGACTATTTTAGTCCTCGTGGAGTTGAAGGTCTTGGTGATGCTTTAAAAGAAGATATAAAAAAGCGCCCAGATCCTTACTTACAAAACATTGGTAATTTTTTTGTAAGAGATACTATTGCGCCACATTATCTCTGGTCACTTTTGTATGGAATAGAAGAAATTCTTCGAGATAAAAAGACACTTTCCAATACACAAGTAGATCAGTTGATAGGTCTCTTTATGGCTATTAGAGACGAAGGCATAGACAACGCTTTTAATAAGGAAGAAAACAAATCTTGGTTAGCTGATTGGATAAGTGTACATAAGTCTATTTCAGATATATTGTTATATATTCTTGAAAATAAACAAATCAGAGATGAGGTTTATTCTAAGTATAAAACACAACTTAAGGATATCATTTCTTATCTTTTTACTATTAAAGATAGTCCTTCAACAGATATGGAAAAACCAGAATATGGCGATCTTCATCATGTAGCAATCAATTCTGTGCGGGGAAGAGCTTATGAAGTTTTTGTTGTATTTATTGAAGTTAGCGGAAAAACTCTATCTAGAGATGTAAAAGATGTTTACAAACAAATACTTAATGACAAGTCGCTCGCTGTTCGTTTTATGATTGGCCGTTATTTAGCCTCGTTCTATTTCCGCGATAAAGAGTTTATACGAGATCTTCTTCCTAGGATCTTTCCAAAAACTAAATCTCAAGAATTAGATATTTACTTAGCTACTTGGGAGGGTTATCTATCAAATACTCTCTATGATAAGTTATTTGTCGAATTAAAAGAGTACTACTTAGATGCCATCACTCTTGATTCAAGCAAGTATCCAGATAGAAAATATGTAAATGGATTAGACGAAGCTCTTGCTGTGCACCTAGCTCTTGCTTTTGCACAGTTAGGTTTAAATATGGCAGACGATCTATTTGTTCGATTTTGGAATACTTCAAATACAATAAGGCATCATGAGTTCATTTCTTTTATAGGTAGAAGTATGATTTCACGAGATATAGTAGATGATCAATGGTTTAGAGATAATAGAGTAAGTAAAGAAAGACTTATTGGTTTTTGGGATTGGACTCTGGCAAATGAAAATCTTCAAGATCCTAAGATCTTTTCGGGCTATGGTTTTTGGATCAATCCTAATAAAGAGATTTTAGAAGATAGTATACTTCTCCAAAAAGTAAATAAGATTTTGAATAGGTCTCAAGGTGATATTGATTGGGATTATGGTCTTTTGCAACGACTTGTAATTTTTGCAAAGATAAACCCAGATATAACTTTAGAAATTATTCAAAGTTATTTACTTAATAGCGATAAGAATATTAATCAAAACCGCCGCACTCCATTAGGTTACAATCATGAAATACGAGATGCTTTAAAGATTATTTATCTAAGCGATGAAAGACAGAAACAAAAAGTAATGGATTTGGTAGATATCCTTATCGAAAAGGGAAGTAGTAATTTTTGGAGTTTAAAAGAAATTATCCCTATAAAAGTAATTAAAGTCTTCAAGAAACAATTTGATATTGATGGTTTTACTGCTGAGCTCGAAGATGGAAGAAGTCTTGATATATCTGGCACCCAGTGGAACACAGCAGATAATAAAAGAGAATACGGAGATGAAACTTTATTTATTATAAATAAATATAATATTTCTTTTTCTAAGGAGAATACAGAAAAAGCTAATCAAATGTAGAAACACTAATTTATATCTATAATTGCTATCCGTTTTTTATCACAATCTTCCCCCCAAACACCCCAACAACC
>CAZYBJ010000013.1:0-10754 GCA_964645325.1 uncultured Candidatus Saccharibacteria bacterium | reverse complement strand
ATGGCGTGGTATGATAATGAAATGGGATATACAAATACATTACTAGAGCATGTTACAAAAGTAGGCAACAAGTTATTATAAAAGATTTATAAAAGTAAACATATATGTACATCTATCTTGCAGCAGATCATGCGGGGTTCCATCTCAAAGAAGCCATAAAAACATATTTGATGTCACAGGACTACGAAGTCTATGATATGGGCGCGCATCAGTATGATCCTGATGACGATTTTCCTGATTTTGTGGGTCTTGTTGCGCGTGAGGTTTCAGAAGACCCTGATGACGCCATCGGCTTTATTTTCGGTGGTTCTGGGCAGGGTGAAGCCATGGCAGCAAATCGCTTTCCTGATGTTCGAGCAATAGTATTTTACGGCACCAAGACGCCTCTTGTTGCACGTGACGCCCTGGGCACTATGAGTACGGATCCTCTGGACATTGTACGTCTTGGACGTGAACATAATGATGCCAATGTGCTTTCATTTGGTGCACGCTTTATTACAGAAGTAGAAGCACGTAATGCAGTTGATTGTTTTTTACAAACGCAATTTTCTGGTCGCGAGCGTTATGATGTACGCAACAAGGCATTGGATGAGTTAGCATAATAGAGTTAAAAAATTTTATGGAAGTAGTACCTGCAATTATGCCCGACAAGTTTAAAGATATAGAAGCGTACACAGGACGTGTTCTCAATGAGCGGGTCAGTACCGTCCAACTGGATATTATGGACGGCAAGTTTGTGCATGCGCGCACGTGGCCCTTTGCCCAAGGATACGACACTGAAAGAAAATTTAAAGATGTATCGTGGCATGATGTACAAAGCGGTTTTTCGGGACTACCTCATTGGGATCTGATCGATTATGAATTAGATCTCATGACGGCCGATCCAGAATCTATGTTAGATGAATGGATTATGCTGGGTCCTGCGCGTATTATTCTACATCTTGAATCATTAAAAGACCCCTACACGGTATTACAAAAGCTACAAGGATTACGTGATACGGTGGAGTTTGGTTTGGCAATTAATAATGACACCCCAACAGATCTCCTGTACCCACATCTTGAAGTGATCGACTGCGTGCAATTGATGGGAATTACTGAAATTGGTTTACAAGGGCAAGATTTTGATGAGCGTGTTTTAGAAAAGATTGCAGAAATTAAACAGCGTGCGCCACATATGCTTATCCAAGTAGATGGTGCGGTAAATAACAGCACAATAGAACTACTCGAAGAGCATGGGGTAGAGCGAGTCGTTGTGGGAAGTGCTTTTTTTGGATAAGGTAATCAGAAATATTTTTGGTATACTGGAACTATGCACCTCACCGATGAACAAATAAAAAATCTAGAACTGCAGGCAAATACGATACGCATGTCGCTCGTAGATATGTTAGAGGACGCAGGATCAGGGCATACCGCGGGACCCCTCGGTATGGCTGATATTTTTACTGCACTTTATTTTCATGTACTGCGCCATGATCCTAAAAATCCCGATTGGGAAGAACGAGATAGATTAATCCTATCGAATGGACATATTGTGCCCATACGCTATGTTGCTATGGCGCATGCTGGTTACTTTCCCATTGAGGAATTAAAGACGCTCCGCAAATTTGGTTCGCGGTTGCAGGGTCACCCAGAACGCACCATACTTCCAGGACTCGAAACAACCTCGGGACCATTGGGATCTGGTATTGGACAGGCGGCAGGTATGGCGTATGGACTCCGTATGGATAAAAAATCTGCACGTGTCTATGTTGCGTGTAGTGATGGTGAATTAAATGCCGGGAATTCATGGGAATCTATTATGTTTGCGGGTGCGCATAAACTTTCTAATCTCACGGCAATTATTGATCGCAACAACATACAAATTAATGGCATGACAGAAGATGTCATGCCACTGGAACCCCTAGCCGATAAATGGCGTGCTTTTAATTGGCATGTAATAGAAATAGATGGGCATAATATGCGCGCAATTATTGATGCCTGTAGCGAGGCCGCTACGATATATGAAAAGCCAACCGTTATCATCGCACATACGATTCCCGGCAAGGGCATTAAAGAAATAGAGTTTGATTATACGTGGCATGGTAAGCCACCATCAAAAGAGGACGAGCAAAAATGGCTGCAAGAATTACGTACGTTACAGGGCAAGATAGAAGCAGGGGAGTAGGGAACAGAGACCAGAGTATTAATAATTTTTTCAACATAATATATATGGAATCCAAAGATTTAGGAGTCTCGAGGAAAAAGAATTTAACACCAATTAATTTCGATCCTCACGAAGGAGACCCTTCTGATTTTGCAGAACAAAATATTAAAAAAAATGTAGCGCGTAATAATTCAAGGCTCTATTTTTCAAAAGAAAAATCAAACCTATTAGAATTTAGTGGGGCAGCAGGACAGTTTCCTGATTTGAGTGTAGGAGATTTTGATATCGGAGCACCTACTAAGGAGAAAAGAGCAAAAAGAAAAAAAGTAAATTAATAAATTTATAATCAGTTTTTTTATTTAGATAATTTAAATTAATTCATTTATTCGCTCACCATGATTAACCCAAATGCACAACTTAATACAAATCCAGAAAAGATCGAGAAATTAGCAACGCGTGATGGTTTCGGTCGCGCTCTTGTTGACGCAGGAAAAGAGAACGGACATGTTGTTGTGGTCTGTGCTGATTTGGCAGAGTCTACCCGCGCACAGTGGTTTCGCGATGCCTTTCCCGACAGATATGTTGAGGTGGGGGTTGCCGAACAAAATCTTGCAACGGTTGCGTCTGGACTTGCTGCAGTGGGTAAAAAACCCTTTATGTTGTCGTACGCTGCATTTTCTCCAGGGCGCAACAACGAACAAATTCGCACCACCATTGCATTGAATGATATGCCTGTAGTAGTGGTAGGTTGCCATGCGGGAATTTCAGTCGGTCCTGATGGGGCAACCCACCAAGCGCTGGAGGATGTGGGTCTCATGCGTATGATACCTAATATGACTGTGGTGGTGCCCTGTGATAGTAATGAGGCATACAAGGCAACACGCGCCCTTGCAACCTTTCCTAGTCCCGCATATCTGCGCCTAGGCCGTTCATCAGTGCCAGTGATTAGCTCTGACCAGACGCCGTTTAGTATAGGTAAGGGACAAGTCTTTTTTGAGGCAGAAAATAGTCAGGTGCTTATTATTGCATGTGGCGCCCTTGTAGAGCCGGCACTGCGTGTTGCACAGGCCTTGGTGGGCGAAATTGCATGTACGGTGATAAATCTCGCAACAATTAAACCCCTCGACACTGATCTCATTTTGAATTATGCACAAAAGATTGGTGCGGTAGTTACTGCAGAAGAGCATCAAAGAGCGGGAGGTATGGGAAGTGCCGTTGCAGAGTTTCTGGCTAGTACACACCCCGTTCCTATGGAATGTATTGGTGTGCATGATCGCTTTGGTCAGTCGGGAACTCCTGAGGAGCTCATGAAAGAATATAATCTCGATACTGAATCTATAAAACGCGCAGTAAAAAAAGTTTTAGAAAGAAAGGTGTAAAATATTTTAAATCATCTATTCAATAGTTATTTTATAAAAAAATAGCCCCAAATCTTTTTCAAGATCCCGGGCTATTCGACCACTCGGCAAGAGCGGTCATTTCACCCTACAAAGCGTTGCCGCTTGGTTGTAGGGATTTCTTTTCACCATCTTGCTGCTGGTGCAGGAGGTGATTGTGCCGGCCATCGCCGCGGCGACCAGCAACAAAAGTGCTATTTTTTTTCATATTGCCAAGTTTCAATATATATTAGCATATTTAAGTTTAAAAGTCAAATTTCTAGCCCAAAAAAGCCTTTACTTGTATAGAAGTACTACTTTTTCTTTACCATATAGTTTTGATAGGGCGTGTATTGGGGAAATGTACTTTTCTTTCTGCTATACTAGAGATATCCAAAAGAAGTCTGAATTATAAAACAGACTATTATAAATATTTTTTAAATTTTTAATTATTGTTTATGGAACTATTTCTTAAAATTTATGACACTGTTGTTGTTGCCCTGGTAGTTATGGGACAAGTGGGTATTGTGGCATTATGGCTCGCCCTCATATTCCGCAGTCGTCTACCAGAAAAAGTGCACACATTTATTATACGGTATGCATTTCCATTTTCTGCGATGGTGGCTACGGTTGCTATGCTCGGATCACTCGGCTACTCAGATATATTTTTATATCAGCCATGTAAGCTTTGTTGGTATCAGCGCATCTTTATGTATCCTCAGGTGTTGTTGCTCTGGCTTGCCCACATACGCAAAGAATATGTTATACGTATGTATAGTTTGATTATGGTAGGTGTCGGTGCCCTTATTGCCCTCTATCATTACCTCATGCAGTTTTCTGTAGTGCCAAGCACCAATTGCACGACAGTTGGTTATTCAGCGAGTTGTTCTGAATATTTCACGGCTCATTTGGGCTACATTACAATACCCATGATGGCATTAACGGCTTTTCTCTTGATCCTCGTTACTCTTGTCTATTTTCACTATGGCGTATCGCGCTCTAGCTAATACTCACTAAAAGTACTATACTACTTAGCATATGAAAAACTTTTTACAACAACAAATGGGTATCGTTATTATTAGTGCGACAGTGATTATTGCCGTAATTATTGCAAGTATTGCGTACACACAAAAGGGCATGAGTCATCAAGATATTATTTCGGTAACCGGTTCTTCTATTACTTCGGTTGTTTCTGATAAGGCAAAGTTCAGCGCAACAGTTAAACAGGTTACGACTGCCGATGCCATGGCCGAAGGATATAAAAATATAGCCAAAGATGCGGCACGTTTACAACAATACGTTATTGATTTTGGTTTTAGCCCAGAGGAAATAACACTTGATCCTGTAGCAGTAAGTGAGATATGGCAAGATCCAGAATATGCGCAAGGTCCTAAAGAATACGAACTGTATCGTCATATGACCGTGCATTCTAATAAAGTAGATGAGGTAACGCGATTAGGTCAAGAAATTTCAGTATTAGGTGAAGAGGGTATGTTTTTGCAAATCAATAGTATAGAGTATTTTTACAGTAAACTTGCAGAGGCGCGCGTTGATCTACTCTCCAAGGCAATGGAGGACGCCTATCTGCGTGCACAAGTATTGGTGAAGGGTATGCATACGCGAATTGGTGGATTGAGCTCTGTTTCAGCGGGACTCGTACAGGTGCGCCAACCAAACTCAACGGATACTTCTGATTATGGCATGTATGATACTTCAACTAAAGAAAAAGAAATTATGGTAACAGTGCACGCTGACTTATTCTTAAAATAATTTAATGAATGTAACTATAAATAGCCTGTTTACATAAAAGGCCAGTACGCCCATTGCAGGAGTGCCTGTCGTTGGCGAGGTCTACAAAAAAGATCGCCCTCATCACAATTTTTTGCAATTTGACCAGCATGGCGGCGAAATGCACGCCACCGTTTTATTTGTCGCGTATCTAGAACTTTGTCGCGTCGCCCCAGATAATAACGGCAATACCATTGAAACCAGCCACGTATATCAGGATCGTTTTGCTGTATCCAGCCACGTTTTTTCCATTCGGTAAGGGAAAGTCGAGATTTTATTTTAAAATAATTTACTGCTGGATTTGGTTTTTCAAAAGAAAGAGTATTCTTTGCAAGTGCTTCAGCATACCATTCTCGTGGAAATTCTTTAAAGCAGTCATTGAGATACTTTCCCTCAAAAACACCATAGGCAAGCATTTCGGCTGGTGTAAGCTCTGGATTAAATCCCTCATCAAAGTTTTTTCCCACGGGTTCGGTGAGGGTATACGTATAATTTTTTTGCAGGCTATCATGCACCAGACGCACAAGACCAGGTACGAACTTTTTTAAGGGTAGTGATTGTTTTAGATCGAATCTCATACAAGAGAACTATAAGAGCAGTATAATACGTTTTCATGATAAAGAAAAAGATATAAAAGACTTTTCTTTATTACAAAAATGGGTTATGGTGGTAGTCTATGTCAGTGCCCGGAGGATCTATTATAAAATTCGACGGTGTTTCGTTTGAATACGATCACGCAAAGCCCATACTCGATGAGGTTGATTTTTCAGTGCGTCAGGGAGCAAAAATGGTGTTGATGGGCCAAAATGGTGGGGGAAAGAGTACAATTTTTAAGTTAATTACAGGCGAATTACAGCCTGATGCAGGGGTTATTAATTTACAGCCAAGACTTTCAATTGCAATTGCCCGACAGGTAATTCCTCGCGAGCAGATGGGCTTCACCGTACGAGAATTTTTTCAGGCCTGTTTTAAAGAAAAAATATATGATATTGACAAGCATATAGATCAGGTGTTAGAAACCGTAAATTTACGTGCCGAGTATGATAAGGTCATCTCTTCTTTTTCTGGTGGACAACAGGCACGGTTGTTGCTGGCATCAGCCTTGATACAAAATCCTGATATTTTGCTGTTGGATGAGCCGACCAATAATCTGGATAGTGCGGGTATTGAACACCTGACTCAATTTTTGATTGAGTATAACAAGACATGTTTAGTTATTTCTCATGATGCTGATTTCTTGAATGCTTTTACCGAAGGGGTGCTCTATCTCGATATATTTACGCGAAAAGTAGAAATGTACGTAGGAAATTATTTTGACGTGATAGAGCAGATTGCCGTACGCGTTGAAAAAGAACGTCGTAAAAATGCGCAACTTGAAAAAGAAATTATTGCAAATAAAGAAAAAGCAAACTTCTTTGCAAAGAAGGGTGGTAATTTGCGTGCGGTGGCAAAACGAATGCGCGAAAAAGCTGCCGACCATGAAGAAAACAAAGTAGATGTACGTCGCGAGGATAAAACGATCAGAAACTTTACCATACCCTGCCAAGAAGATATTGTGGGAAATATTATTACCATTACGTCATGTACAGTAATGAAAGATCACAAAATTAAAGAAAAAAAAGTAAACGTGATTTTAAAGAAAAAGCAACACCTCTTATTATCTGGTCCTAATGGCATCGGCAAGTCTACGCTTTTGGAATCCATGGCGCGTGGCACTGCATCAGGTGCTCACATTCTGGAGGGTATCAAGGTGGGTTATTATCGTCAAGACTTCTCCACTTTAAATATCACACACTCGGTGCGTGAATCATTAGCAGAAGTTATGGAGGTGGTGAACGAAGAGGAATTGCGCAAAGTTGCTGCAAACTTTTTAATCACGCATCCATTTATGAATACAAAAATAGTTGAGTTATCAGAAGGGCAGAAGGGACTCCTGTGTTTTGCTCGTCTTGTACTACAAAAGCCTGGGCTCTTGATCTTGGACGAACCAACAAATCATATTAATTTCCGTCACCTCCCTGTTATCGCAAAGGCGCTGAGTAATTACGAGGGCGCAATGATATTGGTATCCCACGTCCCTGAATTCGTGGCACAGGTGCGCATTGACGAGACCTTAGACTTGGGAAAATAAGTTTTATTATATATGTGGCAGGTATATATCATAAAGTGCAGCGATGATACGTTATATACCGGCATCACTACTGATTTAGAGCGACGTATCCATGAACATAATCATGTACGCCCAAAGGCATCAAAATATGTGTATGCGAGAAGACCCGCAACACTTATGTATAGTAAAGAATTTAACAACAGAGCAGAAGCAAGTAAAGAAGAGTGGAGGATAAAACAGCTTTCACATGTCGAGAAGATAGGGCTTTTAGGGGTGGAAAAGAGTGGTTAAAATACTTTAAAATTCTTAAAAAAGAGCAAGAAATTAATTTAACTATGCCTATGATACTTTCTCCACGCTTTTCTCCAATACGGATAGCAGAGAAAAAGTACACCACCGAGTACTGCTGACCATGATTGGAGTAGACAGAAAGAAATAAAGAATAAAATTTCTTTATAATAAAAAGAACGGGTGAGTTTTTTATAGCATGCTACCTCAACGGCATCGCCAGCGAGCTCTTTTTCTGCTTGTTTCTCTTCCATTCTTCGTGCGACGCCCATATGCTCAAAGGTAAAGAGTACCGCAAAAACCATAATCCAGTCAGCCAGCCAAAGGAGGAGTGCTTTATTTTGCCAGAAACTTTGAAAAGTAATTGGATCGGTGTTGTGAAAAAATGCGAGAACATATTCTAGATTAAATCCTCCAGAAATATATCTCAACAAAATAAGCACGATAAATACAAATGCGCCCTCAACACGCCATGTTTCACATTTAAAAACACGATCGGTGAAGAATTCAACAATTTTTACGATGTATTTCATATTTCATAATAATAGTGGATGGGCGGGGTGGTGTCAAAGAGGGATTCCCCTATGGTTACTCGCCACGAGGGCGAATCGAGTGGAGATGGCGGGAATCGGTCAGCCGTCGTTATTTTTATATTCGCTAGCGCTCATTAAAAATATGCGCGGACGACCCTGGCTCGAAAAACGATTTCCCAAATCGTTTTTCTCCGCCTTTCTCTTCCCGCCGACAATCTTATACAAGAAAATAAAAATCACAGAAAAGAATTCTGTGATTTTTATTTTTGTGGAGATGGCGGGAATCGAACCCGCGTGCATATAAGGTTTGTCGATGCGTCTACATGTGTAGAATATTTTTACTCCGTGCAAACAGAGTATGTTAAGCATGATGTCTCTAAAATAAACAAAACAACATCACGCCGATCCTGATGAATGTTAACGAAAGGTCAGGAGGTCCCTCTCGTTTAAAGTCTATCTATATAACATTAGGGCACAGTCGATAGACGAAGCTGTGGTAATGACTGCCTTACTACAATGAGTTACGCAGTAGCGAAGTTTCCTACAAATTTACTGTAAGGAGAGGCTGTCGCTGTAGTCTTTGAGTTTGCATTTCAAAGGGGTGGAGGTTTTGAACGAGATCTCTCCAATCTCGACATGCACATCAGCAAGTAATTTATATGGCGATCCAATACATCCCCATATTTTCATTCATATCTTAGCGTATCTTAAACTCTCGTTGTATCTGACGCTCATCTTCACGTTTTTTTAACGTTTCGCGCTTGTCGTGTTTTTTCTTTCCACGAACTAATGCAAAGCTGAGGGTGATACGTCCTGTATTATGCACTGAAAGAGGTACTATAGTCAAGCCTGTATTGGTCAGCTCGCGTGTAAGGGATTGTAGTTCACGTTTCCGAACAAGAATTTTTCGTAGTTGATAAGGGTCATAGGTGGCAGGGGTATTGCCTGCCTGATAGGGAGGTATGTGCATACCCTTGATAAAGAGCTCGTTACCACGGAGAATAATAAAAGAACCCACCAGAGAGCCACCGGCGTTTGTTTTGAGAGCTTTTACTTCGGCACCACTTAATTTTATACCGGCAGAATACTTTTCCAGTATGTCATAATTTGCGCCTACGTGTTTGTTGCTCAGTAATACGGTCATAGATACATAGTATATAATATACCAAAATATCTTGCTCTTGTACTACTCTAACTATATAATGACCTACATTATTTACTTACTTACTGATATTTACGTATCTATGCCATCTATGCCATCGCAACAAAAAAAGAAACCTGAAACGCCCTCTAAAAAAGGGCGTCCACGTCGCCCTGGATTTTTTCAGCAGTTTTTTTTGACCGTGGTTATTATTGTTTTGGTGGGTGTTTTATATTCAAGATTTTCTGATGTACCTACTCCAACAACGGGCTCGGATACTACTGGCATAATCAGTACTAAAAGTGCGAGTAATAATGAAGAGCTCCCCTTATCAGAAGTAGCTCAAATGATTAATGCTGGTAAGGTAGATAGAATTACTGTTCGTGGAGATAAACTTGAAATTATTCTTGATAAGGAAAAGTTAATAGGTACACAAAATTCAGAAAACGGCTCAACAAGCTCACCGCAAGCAGCAGAACCAGCACTCGAGCGTGTTTCAAAAAAAGAACGTGGCGCGCCACTTACCGATAGTTTAAAAAATTATGGCGTTACTACCGAGGCATTACTTGACGTAGTCATAGAAAATAAAGAAGAAAACGGTATTGGTTTTTGGCTCGGTCGGCTACTACCACTGTTGGTGCCCCTCGTTATTTTAGGCGTAATTATTTGGTTTTTATCAGCGCAGATGAAGGGAGGTATGAAGGCCTTTTCAGTGGGTCAGTCAAAGGCGCGTATGATGGATCCTGCATCCCAAAAAGTTACCTTTGATGATGTGGCGGGTAATGGTGAGGCCAAGCGAGAACTCGTTGAAATAGTAGACTTCCTGAAGTTTCCTAAAAAATATATAGAGATAGGTGCAAAAATTCCTAAGGGGGTTTTGTTGACGGGTGCCCCAGGAACGGGAAAGACCTTACTTGCACGTGCGGTTGCGGGTGAGGCAGAAGTACCATTTTTCCATCTCTCGGGATCCGAGTTCGTTGAAATGTTTGTAGGTGTGGGGGCGAGTCGCGTACGCGATCTCTTTGCCCAGGCAAAGAAGGCAGCGCCAGCCATTATCTTTATCGATGAAATTGATGCTGTGGGACGCCATCGTGGGGTAGGTATTGGGTCTGGCCATGATGAGCGTGAACAAACGCTGAACCAAATTCTGGTAGAAATGGACGGCTTTGAGCCTAATCAAAAAGTAATTATTATGGCGGCAACCAACAGACCTGATGTATTAGATGGCGCACTGCTCCGTCCTGGACGTTTTGATCGGCAGGTGATGTTAGAGCTTCCTGACAGGAAAGATCGTCTTGCAATTTTGCAGATTCACAGCAAGAAGAAAAAAATGGCAGGGGATATTGTGCTCGATATTGTTGCCGAGCGTACCCCT
>CAZYBJ010000012.1:0-10887 GCA_964645325.1 uncultured Candidatus Saccharibacteria bacterium | reverse complement strand
CTTGCTAATAAAGTAAAAGAAATTCATATTTTTTATTCATCAGATGATCATGTGCAAGGCGTAAAGGAATCAGTTGATAGTATTACTGCGGCTTTGCCTACTTCTCATGTTCATCATTTTGATAATAGGGGACATTTTACACTTGAGGACATGCATACGGTTGAATTTTCAGAGTTGTTGGGTATTATTTAAAATTAATATCACTTACGCCCATACTACTTCATAAATAAACGAATGGTGAGTATGATGTTTAAATTAATGTTACACTAAGAATCTAGCAATCTAATTTTAATATAATCATATGCAACTACACATAAAAATCATCCTTGCAAGTATTAGAGAAAATCGTTTCGGTGACAAGCCAGCGCAGTGGATACTGGAACATGTTAAGCAATTAGAGAGTGCGGGGGACTCGACTATTCATGTTGAGGTATTAGATCTGCGCGAGTATGAATTACCGTTTTTTGCTGAAGCCGTATCACCAATATATGTAGCGGGCGCCTATGGAAATCCTGCAGTTGATCGATGGGCACAGAAGATCGGAGAGGCGGATGGATATATTATCGTAACGCCTGAATATAATAATGGCTATCCTACATCGCTCAAAAATAACATTGATTATCTTTATAAAGAATGGAATAACAAACCAGTATGTTTTGTTGCCTATGGTTCAACGGGTGGTGCGCGTGTTGTGCAACAACTACGCGAAGTAGCTATTGAATTGCAAATGGCGCCAATACGAAACAGCGTGCATATTATGAATCCATGGTTATTAGTAGAAGAGAACAATGCATTGAAATCAGGTGCGCTCGATATGTATAATAAAAATGCAGAAAATATGTTGCAACAATTTATGTGGTGGATGCGCGCATTAAAAAATGCACGAGAAGAAAAATAAAAAATAAAAAAAGTTATACACACAAAAAATAAAAAAAAGTATAGTAGAAATTTTTTTTGCTTGATACAATATAGGTGTCGAAGAATTTTTTATATTATTAGTTTCTATTTAATTTTTTTAAAACACTATGCCAGTAAAAAAATCTGCTGCTAAAAAGCCAGCAAAGAAAGTTGTTAAAAAAGCTGCTCCAAAAAAAGTGGTAAAGAAAGCAGTTAAAAAAGCAGCTCCAAAAAAAGTGGTAAAGAAAGTTGTTAAAAAAGCTGCTCCAAAGAAAAAGAAATAATTTTTCTTGAAGTGCTTACACCAAAAACCACTCGCATCTGTGAGTGGTTTTTGTTTTCGCGAAATATGTACTATACTGTGCTTATTCGTATGATAGGAAAACTCATCAAGGGCATAGGTATATATAAAGACGGCAAAGGGGTTATTGATAATCCCGAAGAGGGTGTTGCAGATATTGCCTTTGACCTGACATTAAAGCCTTTTTTGGTGCTGATCAGCATTATTCTCATACTTGTTTTGGTAGGGAGCTTTATTTTTGGTATTATTGGCGGTATTGGTTTTTTAAAGGTAGTGTTCTGGATTGCTTTTGTATTGTTTGTATTGGTACGCGTGGTTATTCATTTCATTAAGCGTATGATTCGTAGCGTTTCTCGGGTAAGTATGCATGAGGGAAGAAAAATCATCGGCAAAAAAGGAGAAGAGAAAAAGAAAGGGCTAGAAGGAGTAGAAATAATAGAAAAAGTTTAGTTATTTTTTCGAATAGGGGCATTTTTTACTATCTCTATAATCTGATCCTCGTCATCGGTCATAACATAGAGATCGATATCTTCTGGACTAATAGTTTTAAATTGATCGCGCAAACTTGTCTTAATAAAAGTATCAAGCGGTCCCCAGAAATCAGTTCCCACCAATACAATGGGTACGCGTTCTATTTTGCCCGTTTGAATAAGGGTAATAATTTCAAATAACTCATCTAATGTTCCATAACCACCAGCAAAATACAGATAGGCTTCAGCAGAATAGGTGAGCGCAACTTTTCGTGTAAAAAAATAATAAAAAGAAATTTCCTCATTTACATAGATATTGGTATTTTGTTCGTTCGGTAACTGAATGGCAAGTCCAACAGAATGAGCCCCCTCCACGTCATGGGCTCCTTTGTTTGCCGCCTCCATAATACCAGGGCCGCCACCACTGATAACCGTATAGCCCAGTTCTGCAACACGCTTGCCCAGTCGATAGGCACGTTGATAATGGGGATCACTGGGTGCGGTGCGTGCCGATCCAAAAAAGGTAACTGACTTTTCCCAGGTATCTACAAGGTCAATGCCTTGGCGTAGTTCCTCGTTCACTACACAAATACGTGTTTCTGCAACATCACCATCGGTGAGATACAGACATCCATCACGAATGTCCTTTGCGGTAATGTGTTTTGGTCGATATATTTTTCTTAGGGGCTTTTCTGATGAAGTATCCATAATAATGTAATTAATCTATATGTTATGTATATGAGCTTTATTATACACACATGCTGACTAATTTAAAAATGGTATAATTCACGAATATGCTTACCAGAAAACCTTATACAAAAAAAGATCTCGAGTGGTTCGTGTGGACTCCACAGTACATCACCAAGAAATCACGAGATATTATTAACGACATACAAAAGAGTCATGACATTATAAAATCTATTCCTCACAACGAGCGTACGTTTTCAAATACCCTCATAGGAACGACGGGGGAGCGTACGATGAGTGATTTTTTGTGCATAGAATTTCTTGCTGAAACCAGTCCTGATAGTGCCGTGCGGGCATCTGCAAAAGAGGCGGTTGAGTATATGAAAGAGCAGTTCATTACGCTGGACTATGATCCAGAGATGTATAGGGCTGTGCGGGAATATGACGCCCTCTATAAAAAGCAAAAAAACAAAAAAGAGCAGTTACGTCCTACTGATAAAAAACTCCTCGCTGATACATTGCGTGATTATAAGCAAATGGGTTTTGACTTGCCCGCGCCAACTCAAAAAGAAATACAAAAGTTAAAGAAAAACATTTCCAAATTAGAAAGTGCGTTTAATAATAATCTTAATAATTATTATGACGAGGTATTACTCGCCAAAGATGAACTGATCGGACTACCCGCATCATATATACGGGCACTCAAAAAAAAGAAGGGCAAGTATATAATTACGCTAGACTATCCCGTAATTGAACCAGCCCTACAATATGCCAAATCTCCAGCAGTGCGTAAAAAATTAGCTGACATGTTGGCGCAGAAGGGTGGTAAAAAGAATTTAGTGCTTATGCAAAAAATTGTAACTCTCCGTCATAAAACAGCGCGCATCTTGGGTTATGATAACCATGCATCCATGAGAATAGAAAAAGAAATGGCAAAAACGCCCGCGCGTGTCCTTGCCTTTTTAAAAGAATTAGAAACACGTATACAGGCAAAAAATAAAGCAGAACTCAAAGAGCTCTCAGCACTGAAAAAAGCAGATGGCTTTACCGATCCGCTCGCCTATTACGATATGAAATATTATAAAGAAAAGGCTACTCTTCAAAAGTATACACTTGATCAAGAAATACTGCGTGAATATTTTCCCCTTGATCATGTTATGAAAACCGCGTTTGAAACTTTTGGGGAAGTGTTCGGAATTACTTTTACACCCGCACAAAATCTTTTTCCTAAAAAATCGCTCTATACTGATGTACTGATATATGCGGTGCATAATAAAAAAGATAATGCATTAATGGGTTACTGTGGTTTTGATTTATTTCCACGCAAAGGAAAATATGGCCATATGGCATGTTTTGGTGTAATTACGGGGCGTGAATATGTCTGGCAAAATGCTGAGGCTGGATATCAGGCGCCCCTTGCCATGTTGGTTGGAAATTTTACACCTGCCGGAAAAGATCGTCCTGCTTTGCTTACTCATAACGAGATACAAACTTTTTTCCATGAATGTGGACACATAGTGCATAGTATTTTGACGGAAGCACCTCTTGAAACACAGTCAGGATGTAATGTTGCATATGATTTCGTTGAGTTGCCTTCCCAGATGTTTGAAAATTGGACATGGGATCCAAAATTACTGAAAAAGATGTCTCGACATTATATAACTCAGAAGCCACTTGATGACGCCCTGATTACGAATCTATGCAGATCGCGCACTCATATGGAGGGGCTGTTCGGGCTAAGTTCCCTCGTGTATAACTCACTTTTTGATATGGCTATTCACATGTCAGATAAGCGTTATGACATGCCACAGCTTATTCAAAAATTAAAATATCAAGTAACGGGCATAAAGCATGTTCATAAAAGTTTATTTCCCGCTGGTTTTGGGCATATGACAGGTGGATATGATGCGCGTTATTATTCATATGCGTGGTCGCTGGTGTATGCATATGATTGTTTTTCACGTTTTCATAAAGAGGGGAGTATGAGTAAGAGTGCGGGGCGCGCATTTCGAGAAGAAATTTTATCAGTAGGGTCGAGTCGTCCTGAAATGGAATCTTTGAAAAAGTTTTTAGGACGTAATCCCAACCAACGTGCGTTCATATCTTTTTTAGATAATTAATCTATATATGCTTATCACCAAAACAACAGGGCAACAAGAAATCTTTGACCGCAATAAATTATGTGGCTCATTGGTACGTTCGGGTGCCCCAGAGGAGGTTGCCTATCGTATTTGTGATGCTGTAGAAAAAGGTTTAACGCCACATATGACGACACAAAAGATTTGGCGCATTGCATTACGACATTTGGTAAAAGAGGATATTCGTATATCAGCCCGTTATAGTTTACGTCGTGCCTTGGCAAATTTAGGGCCCGATGGTTTTGTATTCGAGCGATTTATAGAAGCTCTGATGCAGGCTGATGGCTATGAAACAAAGCGTGGGCAAATGGTTCAGGGTATTTCAGGTATTACGCACGAGGTGGATGTACTTGCTACCAAGGGGAACAGAACTTGTTTTATAGAGGCAAAATATAAAAACGAATATGGCCTGCGTACCCACGTTGATGTGGTGATGTATAACTATGCACGGTTTCAAGATATGAAAGAATATGCCATACAAAAAAGTAAAAATAAAAGTATGGCGTACGAACCATGGGTAGTAACCAATACAGAATTTACCACAAGCTCGATAACGTACGGACTTTTTAAAAAGATGACTTTAGTGGGCTGGGATTACCCCGAGGGAAAAACATTGGAGGATAGGATTGCAGAATATAAACTCTATCCCATCAGTATTTTGCCGTCAGTAACCTTGGCTGATAGAAAAGCTTTTATTGCGCAGGGATTGGTATTGGCGCAGGATATTTTATTATTTAGTGTTACCGATCTTGAAAATACGGTGGGAATTTCACCCAAGCGCTCACAAGCTATTATGGATGAGGTGCGGGGTTTAATGAAGGAGTAGGTTTTTTTGGGTGGGGGGCTTTTAAAGTAAACCACCCTCTAACTCCCTCCTTATAAAAGGAGGGAGAAACCTACAAACAAATTTTTTCTCATTACTCTGCGCGTGGAACTTCCCCTCCTTTTATAAGGAGGGGACTGAGGGGTGGTGTGGTACTAAGAGATTTTAAGACTTTTATATTAAAATCCATGTCAAAAAACTTATCTATAAACAATTTCTCATACAATCTTCCTGATGATCGTATTGCGCAGTATCCATTAGAAAAAAGAACTGATGCAAAGCTGTTAGTCTATACAAAGGGCAGGATTCAAGAAGGTATATTTTATAATCTTGACGCCCACATTCCTGAGGGGGCTTTATTGGTGATGAATACGACAAAGGTTATTCCTGCGCGTATATATCTTACTACAACTGCTGGTCATGAAATCGAAATCTTTTGTTTAGAACCACATGCTCCTTTTACTGAAAAAGAAAAAGCATTACACACGCATATGCAAACATGCGTATGGTCATGTTTTATTGGTAATAATAAAAAATGGAAAGAAGGTGAAACACACGTGCGTGGAGAACATGGTACAGAACTGCTCGTATCACGAATAGGCAAGGAAGAAAATGGAACCTTTTTAGTGGAGTTTTCTTGGAATGCAAAAGTTACTTTTTCTGAAGTATTAAAAGCTTTTGGTACGCTTCCACTGCCGCCCTATATGCACAGAGCATCTAACACAGAGGATTACGATAGATATCAAACAGTCTTGGCAAAAGATGAAGGCGCAGTTGCAGCGCCGACGGCGAGTTTACATATGGATCAAGAGTTACTTGATAGATTACATACTACTAAGAAAGTACATCTTACAACTGTAGTGCTCCATGTAGGTGCGGGTACCTTCTTGCCTATGAAATCTGAAGATATAGCCGAACACGTTATGCATGGGGAAGCATTTACGGTGACCTATGAATGCATCCAAAAAATATATGCACAGATAAAAAATAAACAAACTATTGTAGCATTGGGTACGACCAGTTTGCGCACACTCGAAAGTTTGCCATATCTATTAGACGAAAATGGCATAGTACGTGAAAGCATTGGTCAATGGGAGTGGCAAGAAAAAAAGGCAACACTTCCTATTGAAACTATTTTGGAAAATATTATGACGTATATGCAAAAAAATACTCTACATGAATTGCGAGGTACGACGCATATCATGATTGCTCCAGGGTTTCCTTTTCGCATTGTTGATGGACTGATCACTAATTTTCATCAACCTCAGTCAACATTATTAGTACTCGTTTCAGCTTTTGTGGGGGAAGCGTGGAAAGACATATATACCTATGCGGAGAATAATAACTTCCGCTTTTTGAGTTATGGTGACAGCTCTCTACTTTGGCGCCCATAATATGTGGTATACTAATCAGCATATAAGTTAAATTACTTTTATTTTTATGTATCAGCGAACTTCACCATGGATTTACGTACTCGGTATTTTATTTGTGTTATTGATCATTGTGATTGTTATGGTTATGCGTGCGTCTAAAAAATTAGCTCCCGCAACCCTAGAAGAAAATACCCAAACAGAAGTTTCTGATAAAACAGCACAGCCTCCGTCAGTAACTGCTCCCTCAGACCAAACAACAATATCTGCGGGATTTGCCTCTGTGGATACCCTTGATGTGCGTATATTAGAATCGTTTCCAGTACAGGTTACTGTATCAGTACAAGGAAATCTTGCAGATCCCTGTGTAACCCTGGGTAGTGTAACATCAGCCTACAGTGCACAATCAAAGACCTTTACGCTTGCCCTGCCGATATTTCGCCCTGCCGATACTACTATTATGTGTGCTGCGGTTTTGGTGCCATATAATCGAACAGTGCCATTGAACGTTCAGAATCTTTCTGCGGGTACGTACACAGTTATAGCGGGGGACATAAAGAAGACATTTACATTAGATACTGATAATACGTTGAATATTAGTGATGGAAAGTAAATTAAAGAAAGAATATATATGATCATTTTTTTACGATGTGTCTATACGACAACAATCTTGATTGTGGGATTTTTTGCACCGTGGTGGTTCGTGGTGATACTGCTTGCCCTGGGTATGGCTTTGTTTAGAAATTATATAGAAGCATTTGTCATCGCTGGAATTTTGGACATTGCTTACACATCGCCTACTCATGATTTGTTTCGTTATGTATATATGACAAGTGTTTTTGTGTTGTATATACTGATGCATGTTATACGCAAGCGCTTGCTCTAATCAAGAGTAATCACTCTCAAATACGATGTTTAATTTTAGAATACAAAAAAACAGGAGAAATAAAAAAAATTATGAAATCACACCAGATGAGATATTTTTGGACTCCTCAAATCTCTCGGGTTTCAATGAGCAACAACTTGAAGGGGTTATTGAACGACCTCTCCATAAAAGAATATTTTCGTGGTTAATGATTTTTTTTATAGCATGTATGGTAATTTTTGTAGCTCAACTGATCCGTCTGCAAGTTGTTGGGGGTGAGAAGTATTTTGCCGAGTCAGAACGCAATCGTATTCATCGTACACCAATTTTTAGCGAGCGTGGCATTATTTACGATCGTGCAGGTATTCCTCTGGCGTGGAACAGTTCACCAGTTGAGGGAGAACCATTTTCTCGTCGGGCATATATTGCCCGTTCGGGATTCGGTCATGTATTAGGATATGTTTCGTATCCGCAAAAAGATACGCAGGGTTTTTATTGGCAAAAGAATCTAGAAGGGAAGGCTGGTGCGGAATTACTCTACAATCCAATGTTACAAGGTGAACATGGGGCACAGTTGATAGAAACAGATGCAACACTCAAAAGCCTTTCATATAAGGGAATAGTAGAGCCTGTTAACGGTGAAAATATTTCGCTGACGCTTGATGCAAATATGCAGGCATATTTGCATGAGGGCATCACACAAATGATAACTCATTTTGGATACGAAGCAGGTGCGGGAATTATTATGGACGTGCATACAGGTGAAATTATTGCACTGACAAATGCGCCAGAATATGATCCCTACATTCTTGCAGAGGGGAATGATCAAGAAAAAGTAAAAGATTACCTAACTAATCCCAAGGGATATTTTTTGAATCGTGCAGTTTCAGGATTATATAGCCCCGGATCTATTATCAAGCCTTTTATTGCTCTAGGTGCATTACAAGAGGGTGTTATTACCGAGGAAACGACGATCATGAGTACAGGACGTATAGAAATTCCTAATCCATATAACCCCAGCACACCTTCTATTTTTCGTGATTGGAAAAGTGGTGGACACGGGGCAACTAACGTACAACACGCTCTTGCAGAATCGGTAAATACTTTTTTCTATGCTATTGGCGGTGGTTATAAAGATCAAAAAGGTATCGGCATAGAAAAGATTAATCAGTATGTAAAATTATTTGCTATTGCTTCTCCTACGGGCATTATATTTGGTAACGAACCATCTGGTACCATTCCGAGTCCTCGCTGGAAAAAACAAATCTTTAACGATGCGTGGCGACTGGGTGATACCTACATTACCTCAATTGGTCAGTTTGGTTTTCAGGTAACGCCACTGCAAATGGTGCGTGCGATTGGGGCAATTGCAAATGGGGGCAAGCTCGTGACGCCGCATATTATCTTGGACGAAGATCCAGAAATTAAAACCATCAGCACAATCAGTCCAGAATATTATCGTATCGTTCGTGATGGTATGCGTGAAATAGTTACAAAGGGAACAGGACAAATTTTAAATATTCCAACAGAGCAGATAGCTGCAAAAACAGGAACCGCACAGGTTGGCTCTACACGAACATTGGTAAATTCATGGTCAATTGGTTTTTATCCATACGAAGATCCGCACTATGCCTTTGTTGTTGTTATGGAGCGTGGACCAGCACAGGGAACGGTAAATGCATCATGGGCATTGCGGTATATGTTTGATCGTGTGGGTGAGGAGGATAAGTAAAAGCCCCCCAACCCCACGAAAGAGGGGAGAGCTAAACGACAATAGATTGATAAATTGAATATAAAAAGTTATCATTTATTTTAGATCTGTACAATATGGGCATTTAGTCGAATGTTCGTAAGTTTGAGTGTTAGCGGTAATGCGTCCGCAACCCGAAAATAAGAATGGATTTGATGTGAAAAAGAATAAATCAGATAATAAATTAACATGATAAAGCTTTCAGAGTTAAAGAAGTACGATATTTACAACAGAGAGAGTATTCCATTGTTGCGAGATCATTATAAAAAATGCGTATTTTCACCTAACAGACAATATAAAGCTCAAATTTATTTTGAGTATGACTGTCAAAATACAGGTACTTTTGTGGAATTTACCAACAAAAAAAGAGAATTGTTTAACCGTGTACAGTTTACTCCTTCTGGTTGGTCGGTTATTTGTAAATCTGTTGGCGATATAAATTGGATTGATGATGAGAAAATAAAAATAAATGACATTCAAGTTGACAGAGTCGACAAAAATTCTGAAAGCAACACAAAATATTATTGGCTCATTTCAATAAATGGTAAGGTAGAATACAAATGTAAAGATGAGCAAAATTCTCATTTGTTATTTGAATTGGGAAAAAAGATTTATGAAGGAAAGCATGTGTTATCAAACAAAGAAAAAGGATTATCACTCATTCAACAATCTGCAAATCTGAATTATAAACATGCTCAAAATTGGTTAAAACGAAATTTGACATAAAAAATGAGAATAAAAAAATAATTAATAATAAAAATCATAGCACTACCGCTAACAAAGGTTTTGCATCAGACAGACCGAAGCTCAAAATTCGGGCTGATGTTTTTCAAATGATCCATCATCGCTAATACGTAATCCGTTCTGAATACACCTCTTTATTTCCAGTAATTTTTGAAACTTCATAATATATTCCGCATGCATAAGTTATACACACTATCGTGCCATATTTATAAATAATATTATATTATATAAAAGGTAATACGGGCATTTAGTCGAATGTTCGTAAGTTGGAGCGTTAGCGGTAATTTGTAAACCCATGACAGAAGAAAATCTAAAAATATTAGACTATAATAAAATTTGGTTGGACAATGAAATCTTGACTACAGCTCTTTTACAGACGCAGGTAATTGAATTTAGGACTGGACAAGACACTAATAAAGAACATTATCGTTATACTACTTTTAAAAATTATTTACTGACACAACCTGAATTAACAAATAGAAAAATTCTGCAACTTTTCGATATTATTAAAATTGACTCGGACATTTCCTTAGCGATCACTATGGGTCTCGACATGTTAAAAATAAGACATCTTAATACTGAGCAATTTCAATTTGTTGCAGATAATTTAATAAAAATTTTCGGGCTCGACATTCAAAAGCATATAGACAGGGAAACTATGTGGCGACAGGAGAGATTGAAAAAATAACAAACTACCGCTAACCGCAGCTAACTTCCATTTTTGCGTGTTAGTGCTCAAATGCGTAACTTGGACAAGCAAAAACGGCGCAAATTCGCATTCCGTTACCAGTAATATTTATACTACACGTTATGACAAAGAACTTTCCCGAAATATTAAGCAA
>CAZYBJ010000011.1:0-11316 GCA_964645325.1 uncultured Candidatus Saccharibacteria bacterium | reverse complement strand
CTCCCATAGAGGGGGCTTCTCCCAATTCGATTTTTGCAAGAACTTTATTTTAGTTCTCCCCTCTCTATGGGAGAGGGGTCGGGGGAGAGGCTTGACAAACAAAAAGTCCCGCACTAAAACCGCCCACTGTGCTATAATTGTTTTATATAAATTTTATTAATTAGTTGCATTTATTTTAAATAATATATGAAACCAAATATACAAAACATTTTACTTGGCATGATTGTTATCGTGCTCATGATTATAGCTATTATCCTAGTAAGGAGACCTGCTCAGGCGCCTGTTATACCAATGTATAATTATGGTGACACATCACATGGTCAAAATACTACGCCACAGACAAATATATCGAACGAAACCACTACTACTCCTACAAGCACTTCCAAGGGGCCTGAGTGGGAAAAACTAACAAGTGCTGATTTTATCAAAATTATTACCACACAAGAACCAACTGCCTGGTTTGAAAAAGATTTTGGACTCTCCCTTTCAAAAACAATCGATCTCACAGGAGACGGAGTACCTGAGGCTATCGTAGATGGAAATGGGGGAAATAATGGGGTGAGTTTTATACTCCAAAAAAATAATAATGGAACTATTAGTGTTCTCAACCAAAAAAATAAAGACGGGACTATTAACCACATTCAATTAGTATTTGTTGGCCGAGTAATGGTTTCAGAACGCTTTGAACTTCTTCCTCAGGAACGCGGATTTTATACCGCCTCACTGAGTAATGATGGAGAAGAAGGAGTCTTTAGATGTAATGATGTCGGGGTGAATGCCTACGTATGGAATGCATCTACAAAACTCTTTGAATGGAATCAATCTCTAACGAGCAAATATACTCTCCAGGTCTGCAAGTAATTAAATTATTAATAGAACAGAAAAAGAACCACATGATAGTGGTTCTTTTTCTGTTTGTATATAAAACTTGAGATTTTAACGCTTACTCCACTGTCCTGATTTACGTGCTTTTTTGAGTCCCGGTTTCTTACGTTCTTTCGCACGAGGATCGCGCTTTAGGTAACCAAGGCGTTTCAGTGGTGTACGTAGAGACAAGTCATACTCTACCAAGGCGCGGGTAATACCATGACGTACTGCCTCTGCTTGTCCTGTTGTTCCCCCACCATCTACCAATGCCGTAATATCAAAAGCATCTGGGTACTTTGTTTTTGTCATAGGGTATTTTACTGTTTTTTGTAGTTCTGGCGTTTTGAAATATTCTTCGAGAGGTTTGCCGTTTACGGTAACTTTAGTATTTTTTGTTCCAAGAGAAAGACGTACACGCGCAGTAGATGTCTTGCGACGACCAATCGTTTGGATATACTCACCCTTCTTCATTTCTTTGCGTTGAGAAGGCATCGTAAATTGGCTCATATCCAATGCACCAGAATCTTCTGAAAGAGTATCAGGGGTATCAGTTACCTCTATCTCTACCTCTTCTTTTGTTGTTGTTTCTTTTGCAGTTGCAGTAGTCATAAATAATATTATCCAGTGATAGTAAGTTTTTTAAGCATCAGATCGCGCAAACGATTATTAGGCAACATGCCTTTTACTGCATGTTTAAAAATTGGCTCGAATCCCAAACGCGCAATCATGTGGGCACGACTTTCCAATTTTTGACCACTTGGATAACCCGAAAAACGTTTATACATTTCTAAAAGGCGCGCACCAGATAGATCTATCTGTGAGGCATTTATAATAGTAACGGTATTACCAGAAAGCTGATGAGGGGTAAATGAGGGTTCATTTTTACCACGCAAAATCATCGCTACTTCGGTAGCAACACGTCCTAATTTTTTATTTGATGCATCGATGGTGTGATGTGACATATCTGTATCTGTTAGACTATCAAAAATGAATTACTTTGCAAGTGATTAATAAACTTATTAACCCTTTTTATGAAACGAACTCAATCATTGCCATGGGCGCAGCATCACTGGTGCGTCGTGGCATTTTAATAATACGGGTATATCCCCCTGGGCGATCTGTGTATTTGGGCGCGATTTCCTCTATCAGTTTCTTGGCAGCCACATCATGATTGCCAAGACGACTGGTAATCAATCGTCGCGCTGTTAAGGAACCAGAGCGCGCACTGGTTAACAATTTTTCAATCATAGGACGAATTGCCTTTGCCCGTGATTCGGTAGTCGTAATACGCCCTTGTTCAATCAAGTTCACCAAAAGCGAGCGAAAAAAACCAACTCGTACTTTCTTTACTCGGCCAAATTTTTTTGTAGTGCTGTGATGTCTCATAAATAAATAAAGATTATTATGTACAGAGAGTTATACCATTAAGAAGTCTTTAATGAAACCCCTAGTCCTGCCAATGCGTCGGAAATCTCCTCAATACCCTTAGCACCGATACCGTCAAGAGCAAGTAAATCATCACCTGTTTTCTTAACCAATCCACCAATAGTGCGGATACTTGCCTCTGAAAGAGCATTGAATGTACGTGTTGATAACTCGAGACTTTCAATACGTGTTTTTAAAATATCAGAAACGCCGTTATCTTCATCGCTCTCAGCTGTTGTATCAGCCTGCATATCAAAAGACGCGATGTTTTTATCTTTGCCCATAAACGCACTGGTATCTCCACCAAATGAAGCAAGGTGCGCATTTGTTGGCATCATTTCCTCTTCAGTAAGGTTAATAATAGCGCGTAGTTGATTCACCACGATCTTTATTGCTTGTTCAAATGCTTCGCGAGGACTTACGGTACCATCTGTTTGTATCGTAATACGTAGACGATTGTGGTCAGTACGATCACCAACACGCATATTTTCAACTTCGTAACTTACTTTGCGAATAGGGGTAAAAATTGCATCAACAGCAATAGTACCGATGGGCATTTTTTCTTTAAAAAGCATTTCGCGTGGCACAAAACCAACTCCGCGATTTATAGTTAATTCTATAGAAAGTTCAGCAGTTTTTGTTGTAATTTCAGCAATATACTGATCAGGATTCAAAATCTCAACTGTTCCTGCCCCATCAATGTTTTTTGCAGTAACTATCTGTGCGCCCTTCACTACTAATTTAATCAGCTGAGGTTCATCAGAAAGGGAACGAAAACGTACCTGTTTTAAGTTCAATAATATTGCAAGTACATCTTCTTTTACACCCGCAAGAGTAGCGTACTCGTGATCTGCGCCTTCTATTTTAATTAAAGTAACCGCTGAACCTGATAGCGAAGATAAAATAACACGGCGCAGTGAATTACCTAATGTGTGTCCGTATCCAGGATACAAACCTTCTATATCAAAAACACCCGTGGTTGCATCTTCACTCAACACATTAAACTTTGATGGCAAAAGAATATTTGTATATTGCATAAACGCGCGAAAAATAACTTAACACTAATAATATTAACGGCTATAAAATTCGATCACTGACTGGAAGTTCAAAAATGGATCGGGATTGGCTGGTTGACCTACAATAGTTCCTCCCATTTTTTTACTGTCAAATGTTACCCACGCAGGCACTGTTGTTGATTTTGAACGATCAACATCGGCAAAATAAGCGAGTTTCATACTTCCCTGTCGAACACTGAATGTATCATTTATAGAAAGTGCGTACGAAGGCACTGTAGTTCTTTTGTTATTTACTAAAAAGTGACCGTGGGACACCATTTGGCGAGCCATACGACGTGTGGGCGCAAGTGCTGCGCGATATACGATATTATCTAAACGAGACTCAAGGAGTTGAAACAATGTATGTGCAGGCTGAGCAGTTACCAATGCTTTATCTACATAATTACGAAATTGTCGCTCGCGCAAACCATACATAACACGTACTTTTTGTTTCTCAATCAATTGCAATCCATAGTCAGTAGGACGCTTTGGTCGTGCAGTGGCACTACGTGTTGATTTTGCACGTCGACCCTCTGAAAGTACGAATTTTTGAGTTTGACACTTTTCAAAAACACCCGATCCAAGACGGCGACCAATTTTATATTTTTTGAGAGTAGTAGTAGACATAATAAAAAATTAATTAATAGACTTTTTGATTATACACGACGTGCTCGTGATGGGCGCACCCCATTATGTGGCATAGGTGTCTTGTCCTGAATGCGACGTAAATTAACACCACTTGCAGAAAAACCACGTATTGCTGATTCGCGACCCGCACCAACCCCACGTACAATAACGTCAACTTCTTTGATTCCCATAATCACAGCCTTCTCGCCAAGGAGTTCTCCTACCTTTGCAGCGGCAAAGGGAGTTCCCTTCTTTGCCCCCTTAAATCCAAGAGCACCTGATGACGATGATGCCACAAGATTTCCCTGTTCATCAGAAAGAGCAACCAACGTATTATTATAAGTAGACTGTATATGTAACATTGCTTCTGCAATTTTCTTTTTTGGGGTACGGGCAAGTGCACGGTTTTTTAAACTCTTGTCAATGCGCTGTCCCTTTTGTTGTACGGTTCGTTTTTTTCCCATAAATATAAATAAATTAATCTATTATGTTTTTGAAACCTTCAGACGTCCTGAGGTCATAGTAGTACGCTTGTTACCACGAACCGTACGTGAATTTGTCTTTGTTCGTTGTCCACGCACAGGAAGATTACGAGAGTGGCGAGAACCACGGTGAGATTGAATATCCTTAAGACGTTTTATATTGTGTGATACTTCACGCTTTAGATTACCCTCTAGAGAAAGTGCCTCTGTTTCTTTACGGAGAGCATTTTCTTCTTCTGTTGTAACATCAGAAACTTTTTTAAAAGGATCAACGCCTGCGCGATCTATAATTTTCTTTGAACGTGCAACACCAATACCATATACTGCCGTGAGGCCGATCCATAGTTGCTTTTTTTCTGGAATTGTAATACCGAGGATACGCATATATAAATTATTTATTATTTCTTGTTTCTACTACGCAGAATACCGCCTCTTCGCTTTGCAGAATGACCATTTCTGCGCTTTGATTTGTCTGCAATAATCATTTGACGAGCCTTGCGACGAGGATTTGCTTTATTAATGCGCACCAATTTACCACCACGACGCACAATACTTTCGCCAGGTTTTAAATCTTTTCGTTTGATTGAGGTGACTACTTTCATGTTAGGTTATAAAAATATATTTTTAGTGAAATGTGAAATTGAAATGAAATTATAGAAAATTAATTAATGTCTTTTTACAATACGTCCCTTTTTCCCACCAAAATCATCTAATACTACATCAACGCGATCGCCTAGTAATATTCTAATACGATGAAACTTCATCTTCCCTGAAAGATAGGCAATCATTTTATGAACACCGCCCTCGCTCTGTGGATCGGGTATCTCTATCCGAAACATAGTATTAGGCAATGCCTCAACAACAACACCCTCTCGTATATCCTCAACCTTTTTGGGCGAAGATGGGGATGGCGAATCGTCACCACGACTCGATGTAGGTGATTTTTTGTGTTTTGTATTCGAACGCATTTATAAACTACAACGGAAACCATACTAGCAAAGCTAGACTTGGGTGTCAATGTGAATAGAGTCCTTGTTTTTGGGGAAATGTGATTTCCACATAGGCCGCAACGAAACAGAGGCTTTGGCAATTTCAGGAACAGCCATGAAAACGAGTTTTGATTCTTCTAATGTTTTACCCGTAAGTTGTTCTTGTAAGTACGGTATATCTATGAACGAGTGTACTGTGGCCTCCCCTTTCAAACGAAACCGTATTTGTTTAACCGTTGTTTCAGGAACAATTGCTGTTTCATCTGAAGCACTGACTGGTGTAGTAGGGGCAGCAGAAGTAGCAGTAGCATTTAAAGAAAGCTCAGTCTGAGGTGACCAAGTCATGATTAAATTCTCTGGATTTTTTAAGGCAAAGCGAGTCTCTGTAGTTTCTGTAATTTCTGAATCTTCTGTTTTTGCTTCGGGCGCAGGCATGAGCGCTGTAACCAATTCCTGAGCAAGGGTTGATTCCTCGAAGAGATAGGCGTGAGCACGCGCGGTCAATGATATACTTGCCTCTGTATCTATATCTGGTAAGGGTTCTATTTTCGGCTCATCAAATGTAATACTGAGACCTCCACTGAAAAATACAAATCCTTCTGGAATTTCAACAGCCGCCTGGGCAAGTAATTGCTCGCTCAAAATCTTTTTCAAATCGGTTATTGTTTGGTCGAGAAGTGTTTGAGAAATACGTGGACGCTGTCCTGTACCCCCACCTGTAAATGCTGATTTTGACCTTGCATATTGTGTCTCAAAACGTGGGTCAGCTATTTCTTTCCAGCCAGGTATTACAAAATCACTCTCGGCAATATTATATTGTGCACCCGGTTGATCTGCATATACCGTCACCTCTACAGAACCCGGAACACCATTATGTGCCCCAGGCACACGAACGCCCGCACCCTTGCCTAATTTATAAATCAATCCTCCAGAACTTTGGAACCGTGTTTCTTCTCTGAAATTTTGCTCTTGTGTCTCTTTATTAAAAATCACTATCGTTCCTGACGCACGAGCCGTATTTTCCTCAACACCATCTGCAGAAACTGTTCGAGCAAGGGTGCGATCGAGAGCCATTGTTTCAAAATGCACCCCTGATTCTGTTGCTGATTCATGAGCACTCAATACCATATCAACATTACCATCTACAATATATGGCGTAATCATAACCTGTGCGCGCCCAAAAACATACGAGGTAATCAAGACCATCATCACTACTAAACCAACCACAACACCAACATACTTCAATAGTGGTGTGATGCTTTTATTACGGGCAAGAGGTGGTAATTCATCATGATGAGCAATGTACGGACGCTTGCCCAAAAACATGCTTGAATCAGCGGCAGTGTTCATTGTTTCTTTTTTCTTTGGTGATCGATCAAGAATTGTAGGGGCTGGCTTGGTAATTTCATGTAAATATTGCTTGGGTTGTTCCCTGTTCGAATCTGATGAATAAAGTTTCTTCATAATACAAAAAAATAATTTATTTAATAAAAAGTCTCACTTAATTCTTAATACATATAATTATATATATCTGTACGATTAATTGCTACTACCCCAGACAACTGTGCACCGGAAAAGTCCTGAAGAAGGATACTCTCCTCTCCTGTGGGCACACATTCATTACCCCACATTAGATCCTGAATATACAGCAGAGGCATAGGTACTGAATATTCGCCATGGTCTATTTGAGAAAGCACGTAAGCTAATTGTCTTAAAAATTCATCTTTATGTTTTTTTATTATATGCACTACTATCGCCTGATCACTCTCACGTAATACTTTTTGATTATACATGCCAAGTAGAGAACGCGCCGTTACGATATCAGCACCAACCGCAGCGGCCAGCGAACGCAACAAGTCGTGAAACCCAATGGGTATGACACTAGTCATCTGTACACCACCCTCGCGCATAAGAAAAATCTGTGTATATTCACCATCATAATTAACACCAATCCCTGTAGTAATTGGGGTTTGCGCATCATGTAAAAATTTACGATACCCATCAAGCATTGCCTGAATGTTAATCTTGCTTTCTGGAATATGAAAAGTACTCACTATATCGTGTAGCAATTCTTTATATACGTTTGCCCCTAGAGAACTTATTACTACCTCTATAGCAATACGACGCGCTCGTTGCCCGAGAGGTCGCGTAGTACTGTAGCCATTTAATTTCACCTGTGTTGGTTGTATTTCTAGAATACGCATATTCTGACCCTTCTTCTTGTTTTTGTGTTCACGTCGAGCAAGCTCTGTCTGTATGATACCCTCGAGAATATCCTGACTGACTACAAACTCGCTCATACGGGTATAATCTAAGGTTGCCGTTTCAGATATGCACCACGGCACAGAACATATAATAGTTGCGTATTCGACGTTGCCAAATACTCCCCGCGCTTCATGAACTGCTTTTTTGAATGTATGCAATAATGTAGCAATATCTCCATCAGCGTGCTTTTCTTTTTGTAAAGATATAGGAAGGGCAATATGCACACGCTCTGGCGTTTTATGCGATACAGCAACAATGGCAGAACTACTGATAAAGAACTGCACCCCGTGTCCCGTCGCTGATTGAGTAATTTTTCCCTCTGTTTTCATGTCTACTAGTATATCACTGATTGGGTTGGGTGTGAAAAATATATGTCAAACTGCAAAAATACCTTTTACTCTCCTCACCCCTGCACTACTTGCCTCTTCTTTTTGTAAAACAAAGTGACCCAGTTCGCCTGTATTTGTAATATGAGGGCCGCCGCAGAACTCTTTACTAATAAAAGTATGATCAGGCGCCTCGATAACATACACGGAAACCACATCAGGATATTTCGCACCGAATTCCATTTCAGCACCCAATGCCTCGGCCTCACTTCGTGCCATTTCGCGACGCTCTACGGGTAATTTTTGTTCGATCCATTCGTTTACTTGATCTTCTACTTTTTTCTTTTCTTCATCGGTCAGTTTTCTCTCGAAATTAAAATCCATACGCAAACGCTCGGCAGTAATGTTACTTCCCCGTTGGTGAATATCCGGCGAGACATGTTTTTGTAACGCCGCCAAAAGCAAGTGATGGGCAGTATGTAATTTCACTGTTGCATCACTATGGTCAGCAAGTCCACCCTTAAATTTCTGTTCTGCCCCTGCGCGAGAAAGATTTTGGTGTTTAATAAAAAGTTCATCGAATTCTTGATCAAATTTTTGCTGATCTAAAATAATAAAATTTTTTTCTTTTATCAATTCAAGAATAAGATCTTTAGGAATGCCATGAGTTTCGTAAAGCGGGAAAACATCCCTCGCAGAAATAAATGGCTTACTTATTGGAATGTTTTGTCCTGTTTTTACAAAATGTGCCTCTAAAGGAGACTTGTTTATGTTTTGCATAAATTTATTGAAAACCTTTTCGGCTTCAATCTTTCCTTTTTGTATTGTTTCTTCGAACTTAATAATTTCCTCTCGAATAACCTTAACAATACTTTCATAATTTAAATTATTATATTCATTTTCATATTTATCAACAAAAACTTTTACAAGCAAATCAAAAACTAAAATAAAGGAGTCGTGACTATTTAAACGCCTAAAGCTCATGGTGGCGCGACGGATAAGTTTTCTTAAAACATAACCCCGATCTTTACTATCTGGCACCACTCCATCTCCCACCATAAAAGTTGCAGTACGAATATGGTCTGAAACTATACGCATAGATGAATCATCACTTTTATGACTATAATTCTTTAATATCTCTATCACGTCAGTAAATATATCCGTCTCATATGCTGTTTTCTTGCCCTGCATGACGGCAGTCAGGCGTTCGAGTCCAGCACCCGTATCCACATTTTGCTGAGCAAGTTTCCCAATGACCCTACCATCTTTTTTCTCATACTCCATAAATACATCATTCCATATTTCAATGATGTCTTCCCGCTCTTGTGCTTGCAAAAATTCTTCTTTACTGAGATTTCCTAACCCACCATCAGTCATATCATAAAACATTTCAGAATCGGGCCCACAGGGACCATTATCTCCTGGGCTCCACCAGTTATCATCTGCGCCTAAAAAATAAATTCTGTTTTCGGGAATACCTAAACTTTTCCAAATTTCTAGAGACTCTGTATCACGTGGAGCATTTTCATCACCCTCAAATACTGTTACGTATAGTCGCTCTTTTTCCAAGCCCAAACCTTCTTCTTTGTTACTTATTAAAAATTCATAACTCCAAGCGATAGCTTCTTTTTTAAAATAATCCCCCAATGACCAATTACCCAACATTTCAAAAAAAGAAAAATGTCTGTTGTCGCCAATATCGTCGAGATCACCCGTACGTACACATTTTTGACAACTCGCCAAGCGATTACCCGAGGGATGTTTTTGCCCCATCAAGTACGGCACCAGCGGTTGCATACCCGCAGTATTGAAAAGCACCGAGGGATCATTTTCAGGCACCAAGGAAGCACTCGGCAAAATCGCGTGGCCACGTGCTTCAAAGAAATCGAGGAATTTTTGTCGGATTTGGGATGAGGTCATAATTACTTATTATAGAGGTTAATGTTACATCATGGGATATTGACAATATACTTATTATATGAATAATCTTATTTGAACTCTAATATACATGAACATGGAAGACTTGGAAATAATCTCAATAGAACTTGCCGAACTTACCAAAAAAACCGACCGTAACAAAGGTAATCACAAGAAAAATAGGGGGGTCACCATATCCTTTTGCTATCAACAGACGAAATATCAACTTTTTGGTTTTTTATCAAAAAAAGCTGTTGAAAAAAATGAGGTAATAAAAAATGGGGCGACAATCTATATCTCTAATTCTACAATGGGAAATATAGTTGAAGAATTTATTTATCTCAATATTCTCATTTTGCCAAAAGATGGCGAGAATGATCTTTGGCTTGGTAATGTAGTAGTGCGTAGAAAAAAGAATGGTGGCAATTTTTATTTTGCAAAAAATCCGAAGTAGGAATAAACAAGACAAGAGGGGGGGGTGCCTATTGCCAAGGCACTCTTTTTTTTACAAAAAAACTAATCAATAATACCTCCCCCCAAGCACATCTCCCCATCATAGAGAACAATGGATTGACCTGAGGCAAGGGTGCGATCAGACTGTGTTAATTTCAACATCATGGTATTTTTTTCAGGATTATAATCGATAATTTCACATGTCTTTATTTCGCCATGATAGCGAATTTGACACTGGCAGGTATAGCCGGCAGAAAAAATGCAGGCGATGTCGTTGGTGGAATGGAGGGAAATAAGGCCTCCCCCCAACCCCCCTCCCATAGAGGGGGGCTCCGCAAATAAACTTTCTTCAGAACTTGAGCGAAGAGAAGCCCCTCTCCTTTGGAGGGGGCGAACTACCGCAGGTAGTTGGGGGAGGTCTTTGATCACACCACCCCCTACCCCCTCCTCATCCAAGGAGGGGGCGTCCTCATTCGAGTTTAATGTTCCAACCACCAAAATATTCTTCGCAACATCCTTTCCCACAACATATAACGCCCTGTCATCAGTTCCCTTTTCTGTAATAACAAAACCATGGCGTTCGCCCAGAGTAAAAAATAATGCCCCTGGATGATGGCCTATTACCTGTCCCGATTCATTCAGAACATTACCCTGATTTTCTGCAATGTAATGACTCAAAAATTCTTTCATAGAAATATCACCAATAAAGCAAATACCCTGTGAATCTTTTTTTTGTGCCGTCGGCAGTTGGTACTTTTCTGCTAATACACGCACGTCCTTTTTTTCTAAATTTCCCACAGGAAAAATAATATGTGCGAGTTGATCCTGCGTTAACGTCCAAAGAAAATATGACTGGTCTTTCCCCTCATCTCTACCTCGCAATAACGTGCCCTTATCACTTTGTGCATAG